>CANROV010000064.1 GCA_947632315.1 Candidatus Gastranaerophilales bacterium | reverse complement strand
ATCCAGATATCACCGGTTTTCTCAATAGCCCCTGCCGCATTATCAAGTATGTTCATAAATACCTGATTCAACTGCCCGCCGAATGCTTCTATGGTTGGTACATTTTCCATATATTCTTTATGTATTTCCGCTTTATTTTTCAACTTATTATGCAAAATATTTAAAGTCATATCAATTTCATGCGGAATATCAATATCCGTGATAGCAACTTCCTCCATCCTTGAAAAACTCTTTAAATCTTGAATAATATTTTTAGCCCTGTCTGCACCCTCTTTACAGCTTTTAATTAAATCGGGTAAATCAGTTTTTAAAAATTCATAATCAATTGTCGATTTAAGTTCATTGATTTCTTTTTGATTTTCTTCTTTTAAATTATCATCAAATTTAGTATATGTTTCAATAATTTCTATTAAATCATTTGAATAATTGCTTAAATGAGTCATATTTCCATAAATAAAATTAATAGGATTATTAATTTCATGCATAATACCGGCAACAAGCTCACCTAATGACTTCATTTTTTCGGAATGAACCATCATAGCCTGTGTATTTTGAAGTTCAGCATAAGCACTTTTTAACTCTTTAGTTCTGTCCGCGACCTGATTTTCCAATGTTGAATATAATCTTTGCATTGTTGTTGCCATTGTATTATAAGCTTGAACTAAATTATTTATTTCAGTATAACTTGTATAATCCAAACGACCGGATAAATCACCTTCCGCTATCTTAGATACAGTTATTTCCATTTTCTTTATAGGCTTTCCGATTGATTGAGCAAACTTCCAAGCCAATGGAATACAGAATAACAGCAGGATAAAAAAGAACTGAACCATAAACATTCGTGTATTTTTCATGGAATTATTTAAAGAACTGCTCTCTAATATACCAAGATGTATATAGTACTTAATGTCTTCATTATTTCCTTTAAAATTTTTTTCTATAAATACATCTTTAATATCGAAGTCTTTATACATATAAAATGACTTATTTTTTAAGAAAAATGTTGCAGGATTATTTTCCGAACGAAAACTATAATCATTAGGAGATATAGTAGAAAATACTTCTCTTAGATCTTTATCTAAAACAACTACATATTTTACTTCACTACGCCCAATATCAAGTACTGAATTTAAATCATCCTGCATTCTGAAAAAGAGCCGATTATTTAAGTCATAATCAAAAACCCTGATATTTGATATGAAATCCGAAGTAATTTCATTTTGCATGTTTCTCAAATTATCTTGAGTAAACCCGTAGATTACCATTAAAACAATGGATACAACCATAAGCACTATAAAAACAATACCCATTGTAATACTTATTTTACAATTTGCTTTTAATATATCTTTTAGCCCGTTATGACTTTGTATATTTTGTGGTTTTTTAATTTGTTTTACTTTTTTTTTCACTTTCTCACCTAATTTTAAACTATCCTAAAACTATTTAACAATATTTTACATTGTTTTACAAGTTTATTTATTACTATTCTCTATTAATTTTCTAAAACAATATTGAACAAGAACAATTCTGTCATAGTTATTAATATTACAAAAACTTCCTGAAACAATGAAATTTCCTTGTAATGCTTCTGTTCTTATAGGCTGAAATGTACAAGCAATCTTATGATTTCCGAGTGTTAAATTTATTATATATTCTTTTAAAAGTTCTAACGGTTCTTTTGCAGAAATTTTTAAACCGCCTGCACTTATATCTAATATTTCAGCTTTAATTTTTCTTTCTTTAGTATTTAATTCTATCTCTTTTTCTATATTGATTCTTGAATATTCCCGTCTTTGTAAATATTTAAAATCTATGGGAAACCATATAGAAAGAATATTATCTTCAACATCTTTAACAATTGTTTCAAAATATAATTGACCATTATCAGTCATTGTAAACAATTCAACTGATTCATCAACTTCATATTTTACTTTATCATTAAGTTCTACTTTGAAACTATCTTCAGAAACATCTATTATTTTACATTTTGAAGCATTATCTATGCTCCTTGAAATTATATAAAATTCTTTATCTTTAACTAATTGATTTCTCATAATTCACATTTATTCTTATTATTTAATTTACAAAATTTTTTATATTTTTTCAATAGATTTATTAGTTCCTAATACTGTGAAGATATAAGGCCTGTTAAAATACTTATTAGCCGTTTTAATAACATCTTGAACCGTTACATTTTTTATTAATTCAGGATATTTGTCAATAAATTCATATCCTCTTGAAGAAACTTCAAGAGAATTCATAAGAGAAGCTTTTTCCATATTTGTTTCCATTGATAAGACAAAGTTTCCGAGAATTTTATCTTTAGCTTCCGACAATTCTTTATTTGTAACAAATTCTTTTTTTAAACGTTCTATTTCTTTAAACAGACCTTGCTTTGCAATTACGGCATTATCAGGATTTGTTGCAATATAAATTGCAAATATACCTTTATTTATATTAGCGGAAAATGATGAACCTACCTGATATGCAAGACTTTGCTGATCTCTTAAATTTGTAAACATTCTTGAACTCATGCCCGAACCCAGAATTGAATCAATAATTTGCAAAGAAGCCCAATCTTTTTCATTATTTACTCCGTCAGTCGGCCAGCCTGCAACTATCCATAGTGCTTGAGTATCTTTTGCTACTTTTACTGTTTTATTTTGTGTTACAGGTTTATATTTACTTTTATAGTCAGATAAATTTATTTTTTTATTCCCGCTGTTTTTAAGTAGTGCTGAAAAGAAATTTATAAATTCCTGTTCATTAACATTTCCGTTTACGGTTATAATTACATTTTCAGCCGGGAATAGTTTTTTATAAAATTCTAAAATATCTTCTCTTTGAATCAAAGGAATTGTTTTTTCCAAAACTTTACCTGTATTACCATAAGGAGTACCTGCCCAGACTGCCGTTTTAAATTCATCAAATACTAAAGAATCCGGATTGTTTTTAGAACTTTTTATAGCAAACATTTTATCCGCTTTTACTTTTTCCACATCAACAGATTCTAATAATGAATTGTTCATAACTTCATTTATAACATCAAATGCAATATCTTTTTCATTCTTAGTAAACTTAGAAGCGATATTAAATGAATCTCCTTTCGCAATAGGGGATAATCTGATACCGTTTTCCTCAAGCAATTCCGATAATTCTTGACTTCTATATTTTTCGGTACCTTTTAACATAACATCAGCTGTTAAAGAAGCGACTCCGGGCTTTTTTTCAATATTATTACCGCCTAATGAAGCGATTTCTATGGCAATAATATCATTAGAAGTATTTTTTGTTATCAGTAATTGTGCGCCATTTTCAAGCTGATATTTTGTTGTATCGCCTTTTTGACTTATTTTTTTTGCCTGATATTGCTTGTTTTGTATTTGTTTATTTTCGGATATTGTTGTATTTTTAGGACTAATAACGGAAATAACGGCATTATTAGGGTCTAAATATGATTTTGCAGCTTTTTTTAAATCTTCAAGAGTTACTTTATTTATATTCTCAAGATAATTTTTATAATACTCGCTATTACCTGTCAGTGTAGCCGTATATCCTATTTCTCCCGCTATATTTGAAACGGATTCTCTTGAATAATAAGTATCTCTGGCAATTATATTTTTAGCTTTTTGAATTTCTTCTTGTGTTATTTCATTTTTAAATAGTTTTTCAATCTCGTTAAATATAGCAAGTTTTAACCGCTCAATATCAGGATTAATATAATTTGCACTGACTAAAAATATTGAATCATCTCTCATTGACGAATGTGAAGCTGAAATTGAATGAACTAATTGTTTTTGCTCCTTTAAACTTTTATATAATCTTGAAGATTTTCCGTCACCCAATATGGTTGCAAGAACATCAAGAGCATATGAATCTTTATTATCAATAGGATGACATCCCTTAAATCCTATAAGTATGTAACCTGTTTCTATATTTAACTTTTCTTTTACCTCAACCTGTTTTGATGGCTTCTTATCAAGCTTATATTCCGATTTAACCGCTTTTTTAGTTTCATCAACAGATTTATTAAATTTATCCTTTACAAGAGCAAGAGCTTTTTGTGTATCAACATCTCCTATTATAACTGTTGTCATATTTTCAGGAATATACCATTTATTATAAAAATCAAAAATTTGTTCTCGTGAAATAGTTTCAATTACTCCTTTTGTTCCTATTACATCTCGTTTATAGGGGTGCTGCTTATAAAACTCTTTTATCATATTACGATATAAAATAGTTGCAGGCTTATCATTATTTTTTGCTATTTCTTCAATTACAACTTTACGTTCTTTTTCAAGCTCTTTTCTTGGAATTAAAGGATTTAACAACATATCCGAATGTAAATCAAGTGCTAATTCAAAGTTTTCAGAAGGTATCAATATATAATAATGTGTAAAATCTTTACTGGTAGCAGCATTAGTTACAGCACCTTTTGCCTCTAATATTTGATCAAATTCTTTTGCAGGATGTTTGGATGTACCTTTAAAAAATAAATGTTCTAAAAAATGAGCTACCCCGTTATTTTCATCCGTTTCATTTATAGAACCTGTCTTTATCCAAGTATCAATAATTACTATCGGATTATCATGCACCTCTTTTATAATAACATTCTGACCGTTATCTAATTTATAACTTGAATAATCAGCTGCTTGAACTATTAAACCTATAAATAAAACTGAAATAATAAGTATTATCTTACGCATTTTTACCTCGATGTATTTATCCCCAACAAAACTATTATACACTATTATAAATTGAAAATATTATATTTTAACAATTATCTTATTGTTGTAATTCGTATGTTTAATTATAACTTTATTTAATAAAATTATTTTGTATAAACTAAATAAGCTTTATCATCAGTTATTATGTCATAAGAAATATTTCTGTTTTTTAGCATGTCAACTAAAATAAAGATAGGCCAGGTTTTAAAATAATTCTCATTATATCTGCTTAAAAACCACATATTATGCTTACCTGTATTTTCATTAAAAAATTGAGTCATTAAAGCTTTTATTTGTCCGCTATTTTTCCACCCTGTACGTGTCATAGGTATATTCTTTTTCATATTGTAGTATTTATTATAATATTTTACGAAGTAATAAAATTCATTAGTAGCTAGTATTTTTGTAGTTTTTTGATAATTTTCCAAGATGAATAAACTAACTTTTTTCATTTCCTTTCTATAGAATATTGAATGTCTAAAATCTATCTTGGTAGAATTAATTATTTTTTCTTGCGAAAAATTAATATATGGTAATTTTACATCAATCATTACAAGTAAAAGCACACATAAAAGCAGTTTTTGAATTATTTCAAGCTTGCCTTTTGTAAATTGGAAAATATTATAATCAAACAATTTAGCAATTAACAATAAAAAAATTGGAAGCAAAAAGAGTACTAATCTTTCTTCAAAAGGATATAACTTTAACATATTTGCAATTAAAGGACAAATAATACAAAACGCTAAAACATAAGCAATATGTTTTTTATCTTTATATAAAATAATAAATCCTGCTAAAATTAAAGCAATAAATAAGTAGCAAAAAGTTAAGTCAAAACTGTTAATAAAATATTTGATACTTGTTATATACATATAAAATAAACTTTTACTGCCATTCCACCACCAGAAATCTTTCATAAACGGATATACATTAACATCCATTAAATAGATTACTGTACTTGCAAATATTATTCCTAAGACAATAAATATTGAAGTTTTTGTTATTTTTCTCTCGGATATACATTTAGCCAAGACAAATGAAAATATTATAAAAGCAGAAGGAAAAGAAAAAAAGATTATTAATACAGTCAAAATAGGATATAAAACAACAGGTTTTATTTTTCCGTTTATTAAATCCTTATTTTTAGAATAAAAATAGATATAGAATAAAAATAACAAAATACAAACTAAAACATCACAAGAATAAGGTTTAAATTCAGCAGAATGATAAATTAACGGAATTGATACCGAAAACAAAAACAAGCCCAAAATTTTACCCAATTTATCGTGGACGCAAGCATTCACTAAAAAATAGAAGCCGATAACAGACAAACATCCTGAGATAAAAGGAATAAATCTAAAAGATAATTCATTAAATCCAAAAATATGAACAATAAAATAAACAGAACATAAATATAAGGGAGGAGCTTTTTGCTCAGCTTCTAAAGGCAGAAATAATGCACCTATACCTTTATCTATAAAAGATAATGCCGACATAACCTCATCAAGCCATAATTCAACATTAAACAGATATAATCTTGTTCTGATATATATTCCAAAACTAATTATTAAAACTATAACAACGGGGAATATAATATTTAAAAATTTGTTATATTTGAAATTCTCTTTTTCCATAATTTTAAATTTTTTTGTAATTTGAAATATTAAAAAATAAAGTTGAATATAATTAAGTGGGGCCGGTGTAGCGGGGAAAAAGCGGGCGAAGGGACTCGAACCCTCGACGTCAACCTTGGGAAGGTTGCATTCTACCACTGAATTACGCCCGCCTATTTTTTTATTATACTACGTGAAAAAAATTGTAACATTATTTATTTTATAAATCTATAAATTATCATTCTGTAATAAAATGTATATATGAAAAGAATTAAACAATTACCGATTAATCTGGTAAACCAGATAGCAGCAGGGGAAGTAATAGAACGTCCTGCAAGCGTAGTAAGGAACTTGTTGAAAATTCAATTGATGCAGGTGCAGATAAAACAATTACCGATTAATCTGGTAAACCAGATAGCAGCAGGGGAAGTAATAGAACGTCCTGCAAGCGTAGTAAAGGAACTTGTTGAAAATTCAATTGATGCAGGTGCAGATAAAATAGAAATAAGTATTTCAAATGAATGCAGGAATATCAGGATAGCAGATAACGGCTCAGGAATATACCCTGATGATATTCAGCTTGCATTTACTAAACATGCAACAAGCAAATTAAGCGATGAAGAAAGTTTGTTTAATATTGAAACTCTTGGCTTTCGAGGCGAAGCTCTGGCGAGTATAATTTCAATAGCAAAAGTTTCTTGTACAACAAGAACACAAGATTCCGAATACGGAACAAAAGTTGAATCGCAAAATTCTATAGTCAATGCTTCCAAAATAGGATGTGCAAAAGGTACTATAATGGAGGTTAAAGACTTATTTTTTAACCAGCCTGCAAGACTTAAATTTCTTAAAGGAGTTAAAACAGAATTTGCATATATTCAAGAACTTGTGCAATCTTTGGCATTATCTAATCCGAATATATCATTTATTTTAAAAAATAATAATTCAGAAATAATAAATACCACACCAAACTCAGATTTATTAACAAGAATAAGCCAAATTTATTCGGCAGATATAATAAACGAACTTAAACCTATTAAAAAAACCGATTTAATGTCAGGGATGAAAATAACGGGATATGCCTCAATTCCAAGCTATACACGCTCCAGTAAAAAATCGATACACACATTTGTTAATTCACGAGTTATTAAGTGTCCCGTTTTGTTAAAAGCAATAGATAATGCTTACAGAAATATGCTTCCATCGGGTAAGTTTCCTTTTGTTGTCATTAATCTTGAAATAAATCCTTCGGATATAGACGTTAATGCTCACCCTACAAAACGTGAAATAAGATATAAAAATCCTAATCAGGTTTTTAGTTTTGTTCAAAGTGCCGTTAACTATTCTTTAAACAATAACAAAATTGAATTTATACCTGAAAATAATAAAACTATTGAAGCAAATGAAGTTATTGAACCTGTCAAATCGGATAATATAATTCCGATTAACAAAGCATTTAAAGAATTTACGGCTTTAAAATCAGAGGAAGAAGAAAATATTAATAATATTTTTCCCGTTAATACTCAAAATTCTTCAAAAATCACAAATATCAATAATGATATACCGATAAAAGAACAGCAAACGAAGATAAATATTGATTTTGATACGACTTCACAACACAAAAAAATTAATGTGATAGGACAGTTAAATAATACATATATACTTGTTGAAAATGAAGATAATCTGGAAATCATCGACCAGCATATAGCTGAAGAACGCTATATATATGAAAAATTAAAACAAGAGAAACAAATATCATCTCAGTTATTAATTATTTCGGATGTACTTGATGTAACTCCGGAAGAAACAGCAATATTAGAAGAAGCAAGACCGCATTTAAGCAAATTTGGATATCAGATAGAAAAGATTTCAGATACTCAAATTATTTTTAAAAAAATACCTCAAGTTTTATCAAAAACAAATCCGAAAGAAATATTAAGCGAATTGCTTAAAAATCTAAAAGATTCTCAGGTAAAAGATTTAGACACTATAGAAGAAAGAATACTAATAACCACTTCTTGTAAAGCTTCAATTAAAGCAGGAGATAAATTAACACTATGGCAGATGGAAGAAATAGTAAAGAAACTGAGAACAACAAAAAATCCGTACACATGCCCGCACGGCAGACCTATTTCGCATTATATACCATTAAAAGAAATAGCTTCATATTTTGCCAGAAATAAACAGATTCATGATAATATGTAATAAAGAAGAGAGAATAACAAATGATAAGCTTTTTAGGGCTTTGCATAGAAAACTTAATACAAACAATAAAATATATACTGGGCGGAAACGTAAAATGGGGTTCTGTATTATCCAGAGCAGTAATGATAAGTTATGATTCTCTGCCTATTGCATTAAGTATAGTATTTATAGCAGCAGTTGTAATAGCACTTCAAGTATCCAAACAATTTTTAATGTCAGGTGCAGAAAGTTACGTAGGAGGTTTTTTAGTAGTAGCATTAGTAAGAGAACTTGCACCCGGGTTTGCGGCATTAGCAATCAGCGCCAGAGCAGGAACTGCCATTAGTGCTGAAATAGCCAATATGAAAGTTACATCACAAGTTGATGCATTAAAAACATTAAAGGTAGAACCAGTCGGTTATTATTTTGCGCCAAGAATAATTGCAGGTGCTTTTACTATTCCTTTTGTAGTAATACTTGCAGAGTTATTCGGAGTATTAGGAGGAATGATAATTTCTTATTTTACGATTGGACTTCATCCAAACAGATATATAGCCTCAGTTTGGGAGTGGTTAAATACCAGAGATATATACATAAGTATACTAAAAGGTTTTATTTTTGGTATTATAATACCGTTAATATGTGCCTCACAAGGATATAAAACCGAAGGAGGAGCTAAAGGCGTAGGTATTTCAACAACAAAAGCTGCCATTAAGTCAACTGTTTTTCTTTTAATGGCAGATTTGATTATAACTTTTATATTCTATGTTGATTTATATTAATTATTAACTCCCGCAAGTCTTCTTAATTCTTCAGGTCTTTGAGATTTAACCAAAGCATCATCAATGGTTATAAGTCCTGATTTAAAAAGCTCGCTTAAAGAAGCTTCAAGGGTCTGCATACCATAACCTGATCCGGTTTGAATAGCAGAGTATATTTGAGCTGATTTCCCTTCCCTAATCAAGTTAGAAACCGCATTATTTTTAACAAGAATTTCTTGAGCCATAACACGTCCTTTTTTTGTGCCGTTCGGTTGCAGTCTTGGTAATAAAGTTTGAGCAAAAACAGCTTCAAGACATCCGCCTAATTGAACTCTTATTTGCTGCTGCTGACCTTCGGGATATACATCTACAATACGGTCTATAGTTGAACTTGCTGAAGATGTATGTAGTGTTCCAAATACCAAGTGACCGGTTTCAGCCGCCGTAAGCGCCAAGCTAATTGTTTCTATATCACGCATTTCGCCGACAAGTATAATATCAGGGTCTTCTCTTAAAGCTGACTTTAACGCATTAGCGAAAGATCTTGTATCTTGTCCCAATTCTCTTTGGTGAATTACACTTTTTTTAGACTTATGAACAAATTCGATAGGATCCTCAATTGTAATTATATGCTCGCTTCTTGTTTCATTAATATAATCTATCATTGAAGCCAATGTGGTTGATTTACCGCTTCCGGTAGGCCCTGTGACAAGTACAAGTCCTCTTGGCTTCTGTGTTATGGTTCTTACTACATCCGATAAACCTAATGATTCAAAAGTTGGAATATTACTGTTGATTGTTCTGAATGCAGCCGCATACGTTCCTTTATTTCTATATATATTCACCCTGAAACGTCCTATATTTTCTATACCATAGGACATATCAAGCTCCCATTGTTGTTCTAATGTTCTTCTTTGTTCATTTGTCAGCATAGGAAATAATAAATCTTCAACTCCGCCCGGA
>CANROV010000063.1 GCA_947632315.1 Candidatus Gastranaerophilales bacterium | reverse complement strand
GCAATAAAGCAGAAGATAAAAGTAAAGGCTCTGATGCAGTTAGTGTATATTTGCCTAACGGATTGGCAAATGCAACATCTTCTTCTACGCAAAACCAGGAATATGAAAGAACGGCAAAAGAAACTAAATGGGGCGTTTCAAAAATATTAAGAACAGAATCTATTAAGGCGGGAATTATTGAAAAAATAACAATTGCAGTTTCCATTAATGCCAATGCCAGACCTGCGAATATGACAGAATTAGAGTTAAAAACTTTAATTGCAAATGCAGCTTCTCCGCTGGCAAAACCTGAAGATGTTTCAATAGGTTATGTTGAAGCAATTGACCCGTATTTGGCAAGTGATAGGGCTGTAAATCTTCCGAAAGTTGAAGATTCGGGGAATCCATGGTGGCTGGCTCTTGTTTTAATTGCTGTCGGATTATTTGTCGGATTTGTTTTCGTACACAAAAAGTTGAAAGATTCTTCATCCGAGCAAGAAGAAGAACTTAAAAAATTACAGCAAAAAACTAACGAACAAGAGAAACAAATATCCGATGTAAATTTAAAGGCTGCGGAACTAATAGAAAAACAAACAATTTTGACCCAAGAACTATTGGAACAGCAAAAACAGTTACAATTAGAGAAAAAGAATCAGCCTGATTTATCATTAGAAGAAGCTATTGAAGAAGTTTCATCGGAAATACAATCAGCAAATAGTGAAAAAACATTGAAAGAATTAAAAAGTTGGATAGAAAAAACATAATGGAGTAAAGTATAAATAATGCCTATAGAAGGATTTGATTATAAAGCATTTGCCGTAGATTTAGCAAAACAGGCGCTTGAAGTATTACAACAGCCTGATTCTAATGCTGCCCCTTCTAATTTATCACCGCAAGACAAAAAAAATATAATAGAAACAGTAAGAAAATTTTGTTTAATGTCAGGAGAGGCATTAAGTAATGATCCTCAAATAAAATTTAATGCGGAACAGGCAAGTTTAGTAACTCAGTTTATCGGGGAGTGGACTTTTCATAAATCCATAGATTTAATAAACGGTAAAATTCCGCCTCAAAACAGGGAGCCTATCCTTCAGGTACTTGCTGCAAATATTTTTCAAACTGCAAAACTTGCATTAATAAAGAAAATGCCTCAAGATACACTTATTACTTTGATTGAAAATAAAGTTAAGCAGGTTTATGCAGAAGAACTTCAAAAATTGGTTAAAAAAGGAGTATTAAATCAACAGCAATTTCAAGTTGCTGTTAATACTTCAAATTTAAATCAAATGGTTCAAAAGGCGGAAGAAGCTAATAATTCAAATGCTCCTCAGCCGCAAGAAAATACAGGTATTTTATCAAATGAAAAGAAAGTCCTTAAATTAGCTGCTTTGGCTATTGTGCTTAAAAAATTACCTTCCGATAAAATTGATGATATTTTGAAATCTCTTGACTCTAAGGATGTTCAGCATGTTATTAATTATATGAAAATGCCTGATATAGAAGATAAAATTGACAGACAAGTTATTTTAAAATCTATAGAAGAAATAAAACAAGTATTGCCAAAATCCGACAGGATTGATATTCCGAAATTACTGAAAAAATATTCCAAACTTATACAGTCAACACCTATTGATGTTTTAAGTGAAATAGCTTTAAATGAAAGAGAAAATGTTAAAGATTTTATTTTAAAATCAGGTACAAATGCTCAAGAAAATTTTTCTCCTTTTGTTATCCAATCTCTAGTTAATATTGTAGAAGAAAAAATTAATGATTATAAAAAAGAAATATACAAAATATAAGCCAATTGAAGAAAATCAGAAGAAAGATAATTCTTTGATTCCTGAAAAAGTTTCCGAGAAGGAAGTTCAGGTTGAAATAGAGCATGTCGAAGAAAATATTGCGACTATTGCCGAAGCTGAAAATCCCGTAAAAGAAGAAACTGATATTCTTAATTTGAATTTTGATGATATAAAATTTGAACAAAGACAAGAAAGGCGTGAAGGAACAAGAAGAAGGGGATACAGACGAAGTTTAGACAGAAACATAGTATCTCGTGCGCAAAAAGACGCTCTTGCGATAAAAGAGCAGGCAAAGCAGGACGGTTATAATGAAGGTATTAAAAATGCTTCTGCTGATTTACTTGAGATAAAAAATAAATTTACCGATTTCTTTAAATATAAAGATGAAGTTTTTGATAAAATTTCAAGTTGTATTTTGGATATTTCTGTTGAAATAGCTAAAAAAATTATTATAAAAGAAATAGAAGAAGATTCTGAATATTTAATAAAAACTATAAAGAATATGGTTGAAGAAATAAATAAAACCGAAAATAAGATTACTTTAAAAGTAATGCCAAAAGATGTGGAATTAGTAAGGGATAGAGTGCCTGAAATATTTTCGGATGGAGCTATAGAAGCGAAAATAACCGTTATTGCCGATAACACAATAAAAGAAGGCGGTGTAATAATAGAAACATCAAATGGTATAATCAATGCTTCTATTGATTCACAGCTGGCGATAATAGAAAAAGCATTAAGTAAGAAGGAAGAAAGCTAATGGCAGCACAGCCGCAAGGGCAAAAATCAATAGTAAGTGAAATCACATTAGCAGTATTTGTAATATTGTTAATTGTGCTGTTGATTTGTGAGCTTCCGCCTTGGATTGTTAATTTTGCCATAAGTTTTAATATAACTCTCGGGATTTTGCTTTTGATGATTTCTTTGTATATCCAAAGACCGTTAGAGCTTGCTTCATTCCCTTCAATAATATTGATTGGAACACTGTTCAGACTTGTATTATCAATTGCATCTACAAGATTAATCTTATCAAAAGGTGAAGCGGGAGAAGTAATTGACGCATTCGGAAATTTCGTAACGGGCGGAAATTTAGTTGTAGGATTTGTAATATTTATAATTATAACCGTAGTACAATTTATGGTTATTACGAAAGGTTCCGAACGTATAGCCGAAGTTGCCGCAAGATTTGCATTAGACGCTATGCCGGGGAAACAAATGCAAATAGACGGAGATTTTAACCAAGGCTTAATATCACCTGATGAAGCTGCCAAAAGACGTGAAGATTTAGCCAGAGAATCAAATTTATACGGTTCTATGGATGGTGCTATGAAATTTGTAAAAGGTGATACTATGGCAGGTATCATCATCGTAATAATAAATATAGTAGGCGGTTTGTGTATCGGTGTATTAATGCAGGGCATGCCTGCGGGCGAGGCAGTCAGAAAATATACGGTATTAACGGTTGGTGACGGTTTGGCGGCTCAATTACCATCTTTATTGATGGCGGTTGCAGCAGGTATCGTTATGACACGTTCAACAGCTTCAGGAGGTTCATTAGGCGGAGATTTGGCAGGTCAGATACTAAGTAAACCTTCAAGCTTGGTATTTACGGTCGTATTTCTTATATTAATTGCTTTAACAAGTTTCTATACAGGGCTTCCTTGGTATACGTTTACCGTATATGCTTTAATAATACTTGCTGCCTTTTTAATTGTATCGGTTAACAAGGATGTTCAATCACAATTGGGACAATTAGACGCCGTTAAAAAGAGTATGAGCGATTTAACCAATCCGAATAGGATGTATGAGCGTTTAGGAGTTGATGTTTTAACTTTACAAGTCGGTACAGCACTGCTAGAAATCGCAGACCCCGAACAAGACGGGCTTTTGCTTCCTAAAATTGCTGCTTTAAGACAAAGAGTTACGGATGAACTCGGTTATATCATTCCTAACATTAGAATTATGGATTCTTCAGCTATCGGGCCAAATGAATATATGATTTCAGTTCGTGGCAATACTGTTGCCGTTGGTACTGTATATCCTAAAAAAAGTATGGTTATTGCTGATCAATGGGATTCTTCAGGCAGAGAAGTTCCTAAAGATGCTATAATAGGGCTTGACCCTACATATCAAACTCAAGCATACTGGATGGATACTGAATTCCTTAAAACACAAAAAGGTATTACGGCTGTTGATTCTGTTGATGTAATTATTACTCACCTTCAAGACTGTACAAGAAAATATGTTGATGAAATAATGACAAAAACTGATGTCCTTAAGCTTATGGAATTGGTAAAAAGTCAAGATCCAACTCTTGTAAATGATTTAGTTCCTACAATTATTTCAACAAGCGATTTGAGAAAGATTTTTGTTAATTTAATACGAGAAAAAGTATCCATAAGGGATATTATATATGTATTCGAGAGATTGTGTGATTATGCAAGATTTTCAAAAGAACCTGATATACTTTCAGAACGTTTAAGAGCAGCGCTTGGCAGGCAGATTTGTCTTGCTAACTGTACTCCTGATAAAATATTATATGCTCTGACACTATCTCCCGAATGGGAAAAAACACTTGATGACAGCTGTCAAAGAACAGAACTTGGTACAATGTTTTTGTTAAATCCTCTGCAGGTTCAGGAATTAATTGAATCAGCAGCATCTACGTTGATAAGGGCTCATCAAAGCGTGAATGTTCAGCCTGTTATATTATGCTCTCCCAGAATAAGACTTCCTTTATATCAATTATTGGAAAGACATATTCCGACTATTGTTGTTGTATCTTATTCTGAGCTTATAACAGACATAAGGGTTGAAGCGGTTGATACAATCGGTGAATCGGTAAATTATAACTTCGGTAATTAATATGATAGAGCAATCACTTGAAAAATCTATAGAATTTGTAAAAAAACAGGCCTTTGATATAATAAATTCAACAAAGTTATATTCTTATAAAGGGTCTGTATCAAAACTTTTAGGCTTAACGGTAGAAGTAAAATTACCGGGATTGAAAATAGGTGATTTGTGTTTTATAGAAACAGAAGCGGGAGAGCGAAAACCTGCTGAGGTAGTTGCATTCAAGGGCGAAAATGCTCAGCTCCTTTTGTTGTATGACGGAGCAGGTATTGGTCAAGGCAGTCTTGTTGAATCAACGGGGCAGGCAATAAAAATACCAATGGGTGATTTCTTATTAGGCCGTTTAATAAGCCCGTTAGGAGAGCCTATCGATGGAAAGCCAATGGATACTCGCGGGTGTAAATGGGTAAGTATAGATAATCCTCCTCCGGGTGCATTTGACAGACCTATTATAAAAACAATGTTTTCAACGGGTGTAAGAGCTATTGATTCAATGCTGACCTTAGGCGCAGGGCAGAGAATGGGATTGTTTGCAGGCTCAGGCGTTGGTAAAAGTACAATGCTTGGTATGATAGCGAGAAATTCTGATGCTGATGTAAACGTTGTTGCACTGATAGGAGAACGTGGACGTGAAGTAAAAGAGTTTGTTGAAAACTCGCTTGGTGAAGAAGGCATGAGAAAATCGGTGCTTGTGTGTTCAACAGGTGACCAGCCTCCTTTAATAAGGCAAAAGTGTTTAATGTCTGCTACTGCCGTTTGTGAATATTTTAGAGATCAAGGGAAAAAAGTATTTTTAATGACTGATACAGTTACAAGATGTGCGATGGCAGGCAGAGAAGTAGGTCTGTCAATCGGAGAACCGCCTACTATTAAAGGGTATCCGCCTTCAATATTTTCGTGGCTTCAAAAAATTCTTGAAAGAAGCGGAAACAGTCCGAGAGGTTCAATTACCGCACTGTATACCGTATTAATGGAGGGTGATGACATTAATGACCCTGTTGTTGATACTGTTCGCGGGATTGTAGACGGTCATATTTTCTTATCAAGAAAAATAGCGGAAATGAATCATTATCCGGCGATTGATGTCTTAGGGTCAATAAGCCGTTTGTTTACGGAAATTGTAACTGAAGAACATAAGCAGGCCGCTTATAAAATGCGTAAAATTATGTCTTTATATCGTGAAAATAAGGACTTGATTGATGTTGGCATGTATAATGCCGGTTCAAATCCAAAACTTGATATCGCTATTGAATTAATGCCTCAAATAAATGCATTTTTACAACAGCGAACTTCTGACAGTGTTACTATGGAATCAACTATTGCAACTCTTATTTCCATGATGAAGGATGTGGATATTTAATCTACCATTGATTCCAGCGCTGCAATTTTCATTTTTAAAGTATCGGGCTTTTTCCCAGTCCATATTTCAAAAGCTTTTGCTCCTTGATAAATCAGCATATCAAGTCCTTGTATTGTTCTTATTTTATGCTTTTTCGCAAGTTTAATAAGCTCTGTATTCAGAGGATTATATACAATATCGTATATTATTCCTTCTTTATTCATTGTTTTTATAATATTTTCGTCAACGGGAGAAATCCCCATTGATTTATTCCTCATACCTATTGGGGTTGTATTAACAAGAATTTTATATTCGCTTAAATCTTTTAAACTTTCAGTTTGTTTACAATTCATTTCAATTTCGGGAAATGACTTTTTTAAAGCTGTAGTCATTTCATTTGCATTAATAACGTTTCTTACATAAAAATCTATTTTTTTTACCTTTAAAATAGATAGTCCGACAGCAACAGCCCGTGCTGCTCCACCGTTACCTAATACCGCCGCACTTTGACCCGCTAATGATTTCCTGAAACCTTCATCTATTGCTTCAACAAAACCGTATACATCCGTATTGTATCCGTACATTGTTGAATCTTCTGCAATTTTTATTGTATTGGCACTTCCAGCAATATTCGCAACATTATCTACACCTGCTAAAAATAGTGTAATAGGTACTTTTAGAGGAATTGTAACATTAAATCCCTGAAACTTATTTGCCCTAAGATATTTAATTCTGGATACAATCTCTTCCTGTTCTGTTTCCATAATCTCATAGGTTCCTTCTAAACCGACAGATTTAAAGGCTGCTTCCTGTATTATTTTTGACATAGAGTGTGATAACGGATAACCTATAAGTCCAAATTTATACATAATTTATTCCTCTTCAAGTTCTTTTGAAAATGAACATTTTTTGTTACTGCAAACTAATTTCTTTTCTTTTTTAGTAATCTTTTTAACTAATATATTACCGCATTCGGGGCATTTTTCATTAACAGGTTCATTCCAGGAAACAAAATCACAATCAGGATACTTACTGCACCCGTAAAATATTTTTCCGTATTTTGATTTTCTTTGGATAATTTCACCTTCATTACATTTAGGACATATTACTCCCGTAGATTTTATTATGCGTTTTCTGTGTTTACATTCTTCATTTGTACATTCTAAGTATGGGCCATACGGGCCTGTCTTTTGAATCATTGGCGAATTACATTTTTCGCATTTTTCATCCGTTTCTTTATTTTGTTCAATAACTTCCCCCGTTTTACTTAAAGGAAGCATTGTTTTACATTCGGGATACTTAGAACATCCTAAAAATTGGGTGCCGTACCTGCTTGTTCTTACTATCATAGGACTTCCGCAGGCAGGACACTTTATATCGGATTCAATATTAACTTTTCCCATATTTTGTTTGGCAATCGATACCGTTTCAATAAAAGGAGTATAAAATTCTTTTATTACTTCATTCCATATGAGTTTATTTTCAGCTATTTCATCCAATTTTGTTTCCATTTTGGCTGTAAATTCATAATTCATAATGTCTTTAAAATATTCAACCAATTGCTTGCATAAAGTCATTCCGAGATTTGTAGGCGCCAATGCTTTATCTGTTTTTTCAACATAGTTCTTTTGCTGAATTTTAGAAATAATTGGTGCATAAGTACTTGGTCTTCCGATTCCATGTTCTTCAAGAGCTTTAACAAGCGAAGCTTCCGTATATCTTGGCGGAGGACTTGTAAAATGCTGTTTTGGATTGATTTGTTTAAGCTTTAATTTATCACCTGTTTTTAAATCGGGAATTTTTGAAACTTCTTCTTTATCATCATCATTATAAACTTTTAAATATCCGTCAAAAGTTATTTTGCTGACTCCCGCTTTAAATAAGCAGTCACCTGCTTCAATATCTACTGTTGTATTCTTTACCGAGGCATTTTCCATTTGAGAAGCAACAAATTTGCTCCATATTAACTTGTAAAGCTGATATTGTTCATTTGTTAAATATTGTTTAATGCTTTCAGGCGTGCGTTCAATATAAGAAGGTCTTATTGCTTCGTGTGCATCCTGTACATTTTTTGATTTTTTAACATAATTGTTAGGCGTTTGGGGATAATATTTTTCACCGTAATTAGATGTAATATATTCTTTAGCGGAAGCTTGAGCGTCATCTGATATTCTTACGGAGTCGGTTCTCATATACGTTATAAGCCCCACAGGCCCTTCTGTGCCTATTTCTATACCTTCATACAGCTTTTGTGCTATCTGCATGGTCTTAGATACACCGTAGCCTAATTTATTGCTGGCTTCTCGTTGAAGAGTGGATGTTATAAAAGGAGCAGTAGGCTTTCTTACTGAGTTTCGTTCGGATATCTTTTGAACAATGTATTCTCTATTCTTGTCATTTAAGTATTCTACTATTTTATTAGCTTCTTCTTCATTCTTTATATCAATCTTTTCATTTTTATACTTGGCAAGCTCCGCGCTAAATTGAGATTTATTTTTTAATAAATCTGCCGAAACAGTCCAATATTCAACAGGAGTAAATGCTTGAATTTCTTCTTCCCGTTCGCAAATCATTTTTAATGCAACACTTTGAACTCTGCCTGCAGATAAATGATAATTTCTCATTTTCTCCCAAAGAACGGGACTTATTTTATAACCTACCAATCTGTCTAAAATTTGTCTTGTCTGCTGGGCTTTTACACGGTTCATGTCAATTTGTCTTGAATGTTCTACCGCATACGTTACAGCTTTTGGCGTAATTTCATTAAATTCTATTCTGAAAACTTTTTCATCCGGTGCATCAATAACTTGACGAACATGCCATGCTATAGCTTCTCCTTCACGGTCAGGATCGGACGCCAGATAAACTTTATCGGCTTTTTTTGCTAAATCGTTTAATTTTTTCACAATAGCTTTTTTTTCAGGGATTATTTCAAATGACGGCATAAAATTATTTTGTACATCAAACCCCAGCACCTTGGGCGGAAAGTCTCTTATATGTCCGTAACTTGCCTCTATTTCATAAGATGAACCAAGTATTTTTTTGATGGTTTTCGACTTCGCAGGTGACTCAACTATTACAAGTATTTTTTCATTTTTCTTTGCCATTAACTTTTACACCAATGATATATATCTCTCTCCATTTTGCCTGGAAATTATTCCGTTTAATTCCAGCTTTGTTAATATTACCATTAAATCATTAATATTCAAGTTTGTCTTTATAATTAACTCATCTATTGTTAATGCGTCTTTTTTTATTAATTCCAAAATGAGCTTTTCTTCTTCTGTATAATTTTCGGAATCACGATTTTCTTCCTCGGTTTTCTTTATATTCCAATTCATATAATCAAGAATATCTTGTGACTTTGTAACTAATCCTGCTCCTTCTTTTAATAATTTGTATATCCCTTCTGTATTAGGATTGGAAATTAATCCCGGCATGCACATAAGTTCTTTGTTTTGTTCAAGAGCAAGCCTTGCAGTAATCATTGCTCCCGACTTTATTGCTGCTTCTGCGACCAAAACACCTTTTGATATTCCTGATACAAGTCTGTTCCTGACAGGGAAATGCCAGCTTATGGCGTCAGTATCAGGCCAATATTCGGTTAATACCGCACCTGAACCGTTAATTATTTTTTTGAATAATTCTTTATTGGATTTTGGATACAGTTTATCAAATCCACCGCCGATAATTGCTATTGTTTTTATGTTGTTTTCTACTGCGGTTGTATGTGCTATTGTATCTATACCTTCTGCAAGTCCTGAGACTATACATATATCTGTATTTCTAAAATCAGAAAGTATATTTTTTAATGCTGTTTTTCCATTTTCACTTGCTCTTCTTGAGCCGACAACTGCAATAGTCTTTTCAAGATTACAGCTTTGTAAGTCACCAAGAATAAAAAGTCCTGTAGGCGGATTATCTATTTGCCTTAGTAAATATGGATATCTGTCATCTTCAGGATGTATAAAAGTTATTCCTCTTTTATTGATATAGTCCATGCATTCTTGAGGATTAACATTTTTCTTTTCATTTAAGAAGTTTTTGATTTGATTTTGTCTTATTTCAGGTATTTGTCTTAACTCTTTTTCATCCGCATTCCAAGCGTATTCAATAGAGCCAAAGTATTCATATACTTTATTTATAAAGCAAAAACCCGTTTCTTGGAGTTTTGCGAATGCACACCAATATTTATCATTATTTCCCATAAGTAATAAATATCATATATATTTAATTTAGGCTATTTGTAAATAATTATAATAAAAAAGATGTACTTTTGAGAGTACATCTTTTTTTATCATCAAAATGAAAATATAGAGTAGATTAAGCAGCTAATTCTTCAAATAATTCTAAATCTTTTAATTC
>CANROV010000062.1 GCA_947632315.1 Candidatus Gastranaerophilales bacterium | reverse complement strand
TACTTTTTTCACAGGTATTAATAAAATCATTTTGAGCATTTTGCACAGAATTTTGGTAAGAGTTTATATTTTGTGTTAGTAAATTATCAGATTTAGAAAGTTCTATTGTATTAGTATATGTTTTATTACCCCAAACAGATGTCATTTCAAGTTTAAAATCATCAGTAATACGATAAGATGGTATATTTCCATTTAATATCTTTGTATCGTTTTTAAGATTAGTTAAAGCTTTATTTAATTCATCTTTTGCTTTATTTTTATCGCCATAGAATTCTGTATATATGTCAAATACTTCTTGCAGATTATCTGCATTAACAGACGAATTAAATAATTTATTAAATTGTTGTATTCCATTCGTAAAAAGTGAATATTTTTGCTGAGTTTCAAAAAATTCTTGAATATTATCTTGATTATATTCAACACCTGTCCATTTTTTGAAAACTTCTTCAAAAGTTGAATCAGATTTCCCGTTAAGTGCATTATTTAATTCTTGAATCATTTGAGATTGTTCATTAATTGCAGATTGAATATCATCTCTTGAGACACCTAAATCAATAAGTTCTTTAATAAAATTAAAGCCGTCACAGACACAGCCTTCAGAAGAAAGCTGCTGTTTAAATTGAGATTGAATGTTTTTAAGATTATCACTTAACATATCAATAGTTAACATCTGCATTTGTTCATCAGGTGTTAAGTTTTTATTTGAATATTGAGAAGAAATAGAATTAACAATATCAATAGCCCGGTCGATTGATTCATCACTCAGAGAACTAATTGGTGATGTTGAAACATTATTATTCACAGTGGGATTTGAATTGGAAGTTGGAGTTTCTTCTTTATTATTTACTGTAGTTTCAATCTTATTTTTATTTTTTATATTTGAATTATTAATATATAGAGAATCATCGTTTTTACCGCCATCAATATTATTTACTGTTGAATTATTGATTTTAAAAACATCATCACCATTATCACCGTAAATATTATCAATTTCAGAAGAAGTGTTTATAACAAAGACATCATTTCCTTTTTCACCTTTAATTTCAGAAACATTAGAATTATTAATTAATATTTCGTCGTTGCCTGAGCCTGCATAAATTTTCAATATATCGGAATTAGAAATTTTAATATTATCATCATCATTACTGCCGTATATATATTGAACGGAGGAGTCACTAACATTAATATTATCTTGACCTGAGTTACCATCAATATATTGAATTGTTGAATTATCAGATATATTAATTTTGTCTTGACCGTTACCGCCTAACAAATTAGATATTTCAGAGTTAATAACAGTAATAATATCATTTCCGTTTTTACCGTTTACAGAATTAACATTAGAATCTTTAATTATAATTTTGTCATCATCTTTACTACCTTTAATTTCAAGATTTTCTGCATTTTCAATAAAATATTCATTTGTATCTTTATTGTATTTGATAACAACATCATCAGTTGCATCAAATTTAAACTCTAACCCATTATTGGCTTTAAAAACATAATATTTTTTCCCGAAGAATGATTTTAGTTCCGGCTTAATAACACTGCCCCAATTTGAATAATCATCAGACGAAGTATCACTTGTTGAATTACAGTTATTTTCATCACTATATATAGGAAATAATGTATCACTTTTAGAAAAAATATTATCATTAGTTAAAAACATATAACTGCTTGTACCAGAATAATCTTGAGATGCAAATACATTTTGTTGTTTGTTAATATTTATCATATATACCCCTTTTCCACCGGAATATATATCGGCAAAAAAAATAAAAACTTTAATTTAATCAAAAACAAATTTTTCTAAAAAAATAATTAATTTATAATTCAATTAAAGCCAAAGCTGATAAATCTATGAAAAAAATAAGAAATGGAGACGGAGAGATTCCCCTGAATCGCAGGCGAGAAACACGAGCCTAGCGAGGCAGGATACTCGAAGAGCAGAACTCCGTTTGCTTCAGTGATGAGAGAAACAAACCAGTTCGTAATCTCGAACATAAAACTAAAGAAAAATATGAAAAAATGGAGACGGAGAGATTCGAACTCTCGTCCGGAATGGGATATAAGCCTGCATCTACGAGTGTAGGCCAGTTAATTTAGGTAAAATTACGGCACGAACCACTCCTATAAAATTACCATAGCAGTTTTGACTGATACGCAGTGTGGAAGTAAAACTTAATCTCAATACTTCCATCTTGAGATTGCAGCTTGCATAATGGCGTTATGTTAAACGGCAAGCTGGTCTAACACAACGGCTGAACTGCCCTAGGCAGCGAGAGCTCTAGCTCTTGAAAAATCAGCTTTAACTACGTTATTTGTAGCGTTTATTTTAGATAGCTCGTTGATAACCGAGAACAGCGCTCGGACTCGCAGCCTGAATACACCAATCCACCCGTCAAATCCAAAACGTCCCCATATTTAATTTTCAAAGTACTTTCTTTATAATTATTACACACTTATATATTTTTTTAAAGAGCTAAGTTATTTAAAGGAAACATGTAAAAGTGAAATATTAAATTGAATTACAAAAATATAATTTCAAAGTTTTGTAAACAATACTTTAGAATTAATACTAAAGGCTTATACTTTTTTTAAATTTATGCTATAAATAACTTGTATTTACAATAAAAGACGGAGGACATTATGTCATTAGGTTCATTTGTATTTATGCTGCATTCACACTTACCATATTACAGGATGGCAGGAATGTGGCCGTTTGGCGAAGAAAATTTATACGAATGTATGTCAGAAACATATGTTCCGTTATTGAATGCGATTTCGGAATTATATGAAGAAGAAGGTATAAAAGCGAAGTTAACAGTGGGTATAACTCCGATATTAGCTGAGCAGTTAAATGACGAGCATTTGCAAAACGGGTTTATAGAATATTTAGTTTCAAGAATTACAGCTGTTTCTAAGGATTTAGAGAGGTATCCTGATGACAAAGTGCCTCATTCACAGCATTTAAAATACCTTGCTAAATATTATTTTGATTGGTTTAATCATATTAAAGATTCTTTTGTAAATAAATATAACAAAGATTTAATATCTGCGTTCAAGAAATATCAAGATTTAGGATGTATAGAAATAACAACATCAGGAGCAACACATGGTTTTTCACCGTTATTGGCAACTGATTCAAACTTAAATGCGCAGTTTAAAGTTGGTCAGGATACAACAAAACGATTATTCGGAAAAAAGGCGAAAGGATGTTGGCTGCCTGAATGTGCATACAGACAAGGTTATGAATATATAGGAAAAGACGGCAAGAAGAAATGGCGTCCTGCTATTGAAGTAACTCTTCAAAATAATGATATTGAATATTTCTTTACTGAATCACATGTTATTGAAGGCGGAAATTCGGTCGGCGAAAGAAGAGTTGTCGGTATATACGGAAATATTGAATATATACCGCTTCCTAAACGTGAAGCTACAGGTTATGATACATATTCGGCATATTGGCTTCCTGATGCACAAGTTGCAGTTATGGGCAGAAATGACCGTGCGGGCTTCCAAGTATGGTCGGCAGCGGACGGATATCCGGGTGACGGCGTTTATCGTGAATTTCACAAGAAAGATGATAAATCAGGTATGAACTATTGGAGAATTACATCTTCCAAAACAGATTTAGGCGATAAAATGTTATATGACCCTGTTTTAGCTATGAATCAGGTAAATTCTAATTCCGATCACTACACTACATTAATATATCATTTATTAAATGATTATAAAAAAGCAAAAAATAAAGAAGGCTTGTTAATGGTGTCATTTGATACAGAGTTATACGGACACTGGTGGTTTGAAGGAATTGAATTTATAAAGCAGGTTATAAGGAAATTAAATAATTTCTTACCTGAGATAGAAAGATGTACAGCAGGTGAATATTTAGAAAAACACCCGCCGGTTGATACAATCCAAATTCCTGAAAGTTCATGGGGTCAAGGCGGACACTTCTATGTCTGGATGAATCATTTAACAGAATGGATGTGGCCTATTATACATGCTTGCGAAAAGAGAATAATTGAAATTGTTTCAAAATATGAAAAAATACCTGAAGATAAATTATTACACAGAGCATTAAATCAGTTAGCAAGGGAAAATTTATTATTACAAAGTTCTGATTGGCCGTTTTTGATTACAACATGGCAGGCAAAAGATTATGCAACCGAAAGATTCATGGAACACGTTGCAAGGTTTGAAAAAATTGCCGATATGATTGAATCGAATAGTATAGATGATAATCAGTTAAAGAAATTTGAGTCAATAGATAATTGCTTCCCGGTAATTGATTATAGAGTTTATCTTCCGATAGAAGAAGGAGTAATTCCTCAGCAGGAAGCAAAATTAGCTCCGTTATATCAATAAGGGAATATACAATAAATAAAAAGGAGAAAGCTAAAAGTTTTCTCCTTTTTTTATTGACCGACTATAACACCTTGAACTTCTTTTTGAAGATTAAGCGAATCTTGCAAGCTGTTTTTAAGTTCAGCTGCAGTATTAGCGTTATAAAATTTACCGGAAGTAACAAGGGCAACACATTTTAATTGATTGTTTGAATCAACATCACCAACGGCAAGTGCAATAACATCAATTACAACATCATTTCTGTTTTTCATTAACTCAATAATAAAGTCGCAAGGACTTTCATCACAATTCTCACCGCCGTCAGAAATTAAAATAATTCTTTTTTTTGCCGTAGTGTCACCAAAATCCATAAAAATAGCCTGTTTAAGCGAATATGTAATAGGAGTCCAACCTACTGCATTAATAGAGGAGAGTCTTGAATATATATTTGCCGCATTATTTTTTTGGATAGGAGAAACCAAACTGGAAGCTGTACAGCTTTGTTTAGGAGTAAAACCGGTTTTATGTCCGTACACTCTTAAACCTACAGACGTGTGCTGAGGTATCATTTGGAGTATATCTTTCATTGTTGATAGGGCAATATCCAATTTAGTTTTGTAGCCCATACGCTCATTCATACTGTTTGAAAAATCGACTATAAACAAAAGTTTTTCAGCGTCATTATCAGGTTTTTCAGGTTCATTATATTTATAATTACCCGGTGTGGAATAAGTAAAATTATTCTCAGAATTAGCATTCAAAGAGAATATATTTAACAATAAAAAAATAAGGATATAATTAACTAATTTTTTCTTCATAAAACACTCTCTAATTATATATAAGATAGTAGCAGAAAGTTAATTATGTGTCATTACCTAAAATAATAATTAGTTATCAAATTCAAAAGTATAATTCTTGTAAATAGTGTCCTGCTGGACATCCAAGGGAGAATTAATTTTTATGGAAGAAGGAGAAATAACGTTATTAACTGTATCTAATTTAGTAGGTTTATATTCAATAACAGAAGAAAGCGCCATTTCAAAATCAGAAGGAGAAGAAACATTTTTAACCGAACCACCTGTAACTTCAGCAATACAATTTAATTGAATATATTCATCACGGTCAACTTTAATAGCAATAATATCAACTTTTATATCGTTTCTATCGGAAGCGATTTGACGCAACAAAGCGCAAGGATTACCTCCGCAGCTTTCTCCGCCGTCAGTAATAAGAATGATATGTTTTAACGTATTATAATAATTAGAAAAATCATTCTCAATTGCTGATTTTAAAGCATAAGTCAGAGGGGTAACACCTAGAGGTGTGATTAAATCCAAGTGTTTATTAATATTATAAACGTTATTTTCACTGATAGGAGCAGCCAGTCTGGTTTGTTTACATAATTCTTTCGGATTTTTCAATAACGTTACTATTGAAGAATTAAGTTCAACACCGATTATTCTTAGTCCGATTTTTTGGTGAGAACTCATATTTTCCAATATATTTTTAGCTGCCTTAACGGCAAAAACATATTTTTTACTTCCTCTAACCTCTTCTCCCATAGAACTTGAAGCATCAAAAATTATAAGTGTTTCTTCATCATCAAACGAAAAACATTTCGTATTAAATCCCAAAATTAAAAAGAAAATAAAAAATATAATAAACTTTCTCATATATAAAGTTTAGCAAAAATTTTAAACAAAGTCATTAAAAAAGGAGATGTTTTACATCTCCTTTATATAAAATCAACTAACACCCAATACCTAACATTTTTTTATACCAGCTGAATGTTTCAATATCGCAACCATTGAAAGTAGTTTTTAATGATTGTTTCTTTAAATATTTTTCAAATTCTTCGGTAAATTTGGAAGAAATAACCTTTGAAGTATTTTTTAATTCAGCAGTAGTAGCAGTCATGGGGAACCTCCTTATTAATTCTATAATTGATTAAATTCAACAGCGATTATATATTAATTGTAGCATTTATTTTACACAATGTCATCTTAATAAGCTGTACATATATTTTTTACTTTGTGATTTGGTAGTTTTGGGGATGTAAAAAAAAATAAAGTTATTTGTTTTTTTAAACATAAGAAATTTTATAAATAATTAGGATTAATAGAAATCCATTGATATTGTTGTTTTTCAGAGACATCAGGCTTATCAATAATAAAAGTACCGCCGAAGCGGCCGCGACCGAACTTAATTAAATTTTGTTTTTCAAGATTCAATAACGCTTTTCTGATTGTATTTGTACTGACATCGAACATTTTAGCAAGAGCCTGCATTGAAGGAATTTTATCACCAATATCATATTTATTTGAAATCAAATTAACAATTTGATTTTGAATTTTTTGATATGAATACAAAGCTGCATTTTCAGCCGAAGAGAATATAGAACTTTCTTTTAATGGTTCTATTTCGTTTACATAAGGATTTCTGGCAAGAATAGTACCGTATCTGCCTCTGCGTGAAATAAGGATACCATCGTCATTAAGTTTTTTAATAACATCGTGAACTGTTTTTGGGCTGACATTAAGAATTTGGGAAAGTTCATCGGTAGGTGGTATTTTATCACCTATATTATAGTTTTGAGAAATATATTGTTTTAACTCGTCAGTAATAAGTGTAACCAGGGTATCAGAGTATGTAACATCAATTTCTTTATAAGAGAATGAGCGTTCAACAGGCTTTTTGAGTAATATCCAATTAGCTTCATTTCCTCTGATTTGTTTAGATTGAAGTATTCCTTCTTTGCATAAAAATTCATAGGCTAATCTTGTTGTATTTTGAGAAATACCTAATATTTCGGACATTCTGCGAGAAGACAGAACAGGTTTATCAATTTTAAAATTATTTTCAAGAATATAATTCTTAATTTGAATAACAGCCTTATCTCTTTTTGAATTTGATTTTTTAAGAGAATTAAAGGGAGAGGAGGCGGAAGAAATCATAGTACCCAATTTTTGTTTGGATTTTAAGAACCCTTCATCTTCAACATATCTGATAGCATTTTGAACGGTTCCGACGCTTACGCCTAAATATGCTGAAATATCTGATTTTTTTGGAATTAAATCATTTTCTTTTATGGTATTTTTTTTAACTGCAGAAATAATCCAATTGATTATCCATTTTTTTATAAGAGAATCTTTAGGTTCAAAAGCCGAGTTAAAATCGGGTAATTCCTTAGGAAGTTCTGATATTTCTATTTGTCTTTGTTCTAAAGTATTATTATTCATAAAAACTCCAATTCCATTTTATTATAAATCTCATTGGATTTTTTTTTGTTATTTGAATTAAAAAAATTTATATTTTGTTACTTTAAATAAAAAATTATTAAATAATACCTTCTTTAATAGCTTTAACTGCAGCTTGAGTTCTGTCATCGACAACTAATTTTTGAATAATGTTACATACGTGGGCTTTAGCTGTGTGTTCTGATATACAAAGTTCTTTAGCAATATCGTTATTAGATTTTCCGTCAACTACAAGCTTTAATACTTCATATTCTCTTTGAGTAAGGTTTGAATGAGTATTTCTAAACATAGCTCTAGATGTTTGTTTTTGAGGAATAATTCGTGTAGATTTTTCTCTTAAAAGGGGGACAATTTTAGGGTCAAGCCATATTGCGCCTTTATTAACAGTTTTTACAATGAACGTCAATAATTCCGTATTAATATCTTTTATAACGTATGCATTAACACCTAAAGACATAGCTTTCATAACGAATTCTTCAGAATCGTGGCAGGTTAAAATTACTATTTTAGCGTCAATATCAGAATTTTCCAATTTTTTTATAACTTTGAATCCCGACATATCCGGCAAAGTAATATCAAGTAATATAACGTCCGGAGATGTGTCTATTGCCCTAACAAGTGCGTCTGCACCTGTTTCCGCCTCGGCTACAACGTCAAAGCCTTCTGTTTCTTCAAATAAGGTCTTTATGCCGACTCTTATTAATTTATGGTCTTCAACAATCATTACCTTAAGTGCTTGATTATTCATATCCGCCTCCTAAATTATATTAGAATGTCAGTATGTTCACTTTATCCCTCTGTTAATTTTTTACCGTATTATTAAAATAAATTTAATAAATTTTTTAAAAATTTAAATTAAAAAATTAAATAAATTTAATTTCAATTTTTTATATCTAATAAAAATATAATTATAATATTTTGATATTAATAAATCTAAAAGATATATATCAATAATATTTTTTTAAAAATTTAGTATGAGAAACTCTGTCAGATGAATTTTGAGCAAGAATTCTGTTGTTAATTATTTCATTTGGAGTAAGAGAAAAATTATTATCATAATAAAAAATACCGCTTCTGGTTTTATATAGGGATAAATCAAAATCAGTGATGTTTGAAATTAGTGATGAATTATTAAGAGAGGCAGAAGTACCCATATCAATATTATTAATAAAAGTTTTTCTGATATTAAAACCTAAATTATGAAGAGTACTTCTAAATGGTGTAGATTTTGAATAAGTTACAAGAATAGAATCATCATGCATTAATGTTTTAATTTTCGATAAAAAATTATAAGTCCAAAGTGTAGGGTCTTTTTGAGGAGAGAATGCATCAAGAAAAATGATATCAAATTTTTTATTATTTAAATTATTTATAATGCCTCTTGCGTCGCCGAATATAAATGTTAAATTACAATTCTTATACTTACTGGTATTCTGACTTCTTTCCATGCTAGAAGAAATATAGTTATAATATATATTATGTAATTTTTGATTTTCATTAACAGGGGCGCTATATTTATATGGAAAATTATTTAAACAGGCCTTAAAATCGATTGTAGCGTCTATAAAAAAATCAATATTCTTTAATGTACAATATTTATCTAAAACATCATACATATCACTTGATTTTATACCGTTTGATTTTAACATCTCAATTATAAATATTCTTAGTTCGTTATCCTCTGTATTATCTTTTATCATTGGTGATAATATCGCCAATGATTTATCTTTATCAATGCAGGTAATATTTATATTTTTTTTCCTTGAATACTCCAAAACAGTTTTTGTATTATAGCCAATGCCATAACATATATCTAATATTTCGATTTTCCTCTTAAGTTTTTCTTCAAAATAATACAAATTTGACGGTATTATAAATTTTTCTAAAGACTCTTTCTTTGCTCCGGTTTTTGAATGATATATGTCTTTTACATCTTCATTATACAATCCAGTTGATGAATCGTCAGTTTTTATAAATTGAATGCTATTCATTATAATTTTATTTTATATCCCATATTTTTTTATTTATATCATTATTTCATCTATTAGATATATAACTATAAAATTTTTAAATATTATCACTATATATTGTTTCGATATTAAATTATGAAGTAAATTTAAAAAATTTTTTTTCTAAAAAAATTATAATAAAATTTTTAAAAGAGGTAAATTATGAAATATGATTTAACAGTTTTCGGCGGAGGAACAGCAGGAATTGCCTCTGCTTATATAGCTTCTAAATACGGATTAAAAACGCTCCTTGTTGAAAAGTCCGATGTGCTTGGCGGTGCCATTACTCAGGGGCTTGTTATACCTTCTATGAAAGTTAACACAAACAGTATTAATACAGAATTTTTTAATGATTTAAACATTTTTGCCGATAAATATAAGGCAAGACATACATTTATCGATGGTAATAAAGCTTGGTATAATCCTGAACTGTTGAAAATAGTGTTTGATGAGATGTTGCTAAGTGTTAACTGTAATCTGTTATTTTCATCTGAACCTATTAATGTTTGTTATTCCTCGTCTAATAACAGTTTTGACTGTAACATTAATCATAAAATATTATCGTTATATATCGAAACAAATTATATTGTAGACGCAACAGCTGACGGAAAAATTTTTCAACTTTTAAATTGTAATTTTCAAAATTCTGAAAATAAATTTCAAAATCCTTCAATGCGTTTTATGATGACAAATATAGATTTAGAAAAATTTAACAGTTGGATTTTAGAATTAGATACGGATAGAAATGTTACTATATCAGAAACATGGGATAATCAGATATATTTA
>CANROV010000061.1 GCA_947632315.1 Candidatus Gastranaerophilales bacterium | reverse complement strand
GCGAGTGCAAGACGAAGTCGAGCGAGCGACTATCCCGAGCGAAAAGAAATTTCAAGACAGTCGGTGGCAGAGTGCGACACTAGATTAAATTAAGGAAAACTTAGCCAAAGACTCTCGTATGGTCTTAGCTTTATTATTAGTTTTTTGTTTTCTATTTCAAAAGTTTTACGCTTTTTTGTTATTAAATCCAGCATTTCTATTTCGGATGAATATTTATCAAAGTTAAAATCAGTTGAATCAAGCTCGGCAAATACCCTGTCCTCTGATAAATTATTAACTATTAAAATGCGGTCATTTTTACCTTCTCTAAGGTATGAGAATATTTCAGGTTTATTTGTTTTAACTTCTTTAAAATCACCTCGTGAAAGTGTGTTATAATTTTTTCTTACTTCAATAAGTCTTTTTACTTTTTTGTATATTTTAGAGTTAAAAGAGTTTGAGCCGTTCATCGCTTTATATAAAATATCACTTCTTACACTGCCTCTGTGAATATCTCGGCTGTCAAAGTATGATAACATTTCATTCTTTTGCTTGCCTGACTTCGTCTTATTCCTTCTCTCTCTTATTTTTGCCCACCTTTGTGCATAAGAATAATTGTTCCTTATTCCTATTTCATCTCCGTAATATATTATCGGTATCCCTTTTAACGATAATAAAACAGCAAAGGCCAGGTTTATTCTGTCAGGATTATTGTCAAGAAAATCTGCCATCCTTCCGCTTATTCCGTAACCTTTTCTGAATTCAGCGCCTTTTTCGGCTAAATCTTCATACAATAATTCTCTTGTTTTTGCGTTCACCATCTCTAATGTTAATTCATCATGAACTCTTAAAAATACTGACCAGCTCGCTGTTTCGGGTATATTAGGCGTTGCTTGATGTGTTTTCCAAAAGTATGATTTGTCTCCTGATACTATTGCTGCCCATATTGACGGCATATACGGAAAATGATACGCTATTTGAACTTCGTTTGTCCTTGTTATGTCTTTGGTTTGGTTATCAATCGGTATTTCAATTTTTCGCTCGCTTCCGAAATAGTCAATAATTTTCTTTGGTGTCTGGCATGCTTCTGCCTGCATTACCGAACGTGGTGCTGTTTCTTGCAGAAATGTACTTAATATTTTTATTATTTCGTGAGTTTTAGGATTATTTTCTCCGTTTGTTCCTTCTTCTTTTATTAAATAAGGTATTGCGTCTACCCTAAATATATCTATTCCGAGATTCGCCCAAAATGCTATTGTGTTTAGATTGTAATATAATACTTCGGGATTAAACCAGTTTATATCAAGCTGAAACGGGTAAAATGTGTGATAAAAATAGTAATCTTTGTTGTTTAAAGTTACTTTCCTGTAATGAGTATCAGTTATTTCGGGAAAAATCAGGCGTCTTTCCGAAATTTTACCGCTATCGTGTTTATATCTTGCGATATAACCCAGTTTTTCATCTTTATAAACGGTTTTTTCGGGTTCTTTTTCCGTTACAACAAAATAATTGAGTTTATTCGTATCACCTTTTAATATTGATTGAAACCACTCATGCTGTTCTGAAAAATGATTTAATACCAAATCGGCTTTTATTTTAAACCCTTGTTTTTTTGCTTCGGCTAAAAAAGCCTTAAATTCAGACATACCGCCTAAACTTTTTCTTACATCTCTCGGATTTTTAACGTCAAACCCTGCGTCTCCCATCGGTGAATCGGCAAACGGAAGCATATATATTGTTGTTACACCTAAGTTTTTCAGATACGGAAGCATTTTTATCGTTTTTTGAAATGTATTCGGAGTGTTGTTATTATCTACTCCAAATCTGTCTACATAAAACATATATACAATTTCGTCTTTATACCAGTCATCGCTTCTTGTTTTATCTTCTTCTTTTAGTTCTTTGCTTCTTTTATTTCTGGTATCTTTAATAATTTTTAAGATATTTATATATATTTCGTCCGTTAATTCACTGCCATAAACTTTTGTAATTGACGTTTTAAGCTTCTTTTCAACATCTTTTGATATGATATTTTCAGTTTGTATGGGGTCAATTATTTTTTCATTGGTTATAAAACTTGGTGAAAAAGAATAAACAGGTTCAATATAACCTGCTAATATCGTTAAAATTAATAAGAACGATATAATTTTTTTCATTTATTCTAACCTTTTAAGTTTTCAATAATGTTTAAACCGTTAAATATTGCTTTAATATTGGCTTTGATTGTACTTTCATCCATACCTCTTGAAATAACGGTTTGTCCTGTCGGGGCTTTAAAGTGCATAATACTCATAGCAGTAGCACCTGAACCCATAAGTTCTTCGTTTAATGCCTGCTGTTCATAGTGAAGAAGTTCTAAATTAAATCCTGCTTTTTGTATTGCTTTTATGCAGGCATCAACAGGCCCGTTACCTTGCAATTTAATATCAAATTCTTTTTCGTGATACATAAAATGCAGATTTATTGAATTTTCAATTTTCTCCATATTACATAATTTGAACGCACCTTCAACATTAAATACGTGTTTAAAGTAAATATCAATAATATTTTTAGTGGAAAGCTCACCGATTTTTTCCGCCGTTTCTTTTGCAAATGGTGAAATTCTTTGAGCTTCTTGAAGTGTAATCGGATATCCGGCTTCTGTTATTATTTCATAAACCGCAGTTTTACCTGATTGAGATGTAAATCCTAATTTCTCATCGTCCTTTCTTCCTATCAACGAAGGATGGATGGGTCTATATGCGCCTTTTTGCATGTCTTTTGTCTTGATTGCACCGTCTTGATGTATTCCGCTTCTGTGTGCTAATGCATCAGGCCCGATTAAAGGTGCTTTCTCGTATATCTTTACTCCTGACATATCAGAAATGGTAAGAGCCAGTTCGTATATTTTTGATAAATTTAAAGGTACTTCTACTCCTGAATTATGAAGTGCTACGGCAACTTCGTACATATTTGTGTTGCCTGCCCTTTCACCAAGTCCGTTTAAAGCACATTCTAATTGTACAGCTCCGGCAAAATAGCTTTCTACCGTTACTGCAGTTGCCATACCTAAATCATTATGATTATGAACCGAAATTATTATATTCTTGGGCAGTGCATTATAAACTTTTTCAACAAGATTAATAAATTTTTTAGGTCTTGTTCTTTCTACAGTGTTGGGAAGATTAATGATTGATGCCCCTGCTTTAACTATCTCTTGGAGTGTATCTATAACAAAATCAATATTTTCATGGCAGTCGCCAAAGTGTTCCACTGAAAATTGTACTTCACCTTTATTTCCCAGTTTGCTTTTTGCGTATGAAACTGCTTCAATGGCTTGTTTTCGAACTTCCTCGGGAGATTTGCCCAAAACATATTCCATATTAAAAGGACTCATGGCTATAAAAGTGTGAATTCTTTTCTTAGGGGCGGATTCTATTGCTTTTACAGCTTTATTTATATCATTTTCCACACATCGTGCCAAAGCCGAAATAACAACATTATCAGGTGCTATGTCGGAGAGTCTTGAACATGCTTCAAAGTCCATTTCGGAAGCTGCCGCAAACCCTGCTTCTATTCCTTGCACGTTTAATTCAAGCAGATGTTTAAATATAATTTCTTTCTCAAATGTGTTCCAAGGTTTTTTTAATGACTGATTACCGTCTCTTAACGTAATATCATAAAAAAACGGCTGCCTTGTTGTCATATTTGCTCCTTATCTTCCTTGAACTCTTGTATGTTTTATTTTAAAATAAAAGAAGCAAAAAAGGAATAATTATGATTGACAGATATTCAAGAGATGATATGAAAAAAATCTGGGAGCTTGACTCTAAGTTTAAATATTATCTTGATGTTGAGCTTGCCGTCTGTAAAGCATATAACAAATTTAATTTAATTCCTGATAATGCACTAAAAGATATTATTGATAAAGCTTCTTTTTCTGTTGACAGAATTGATGAAATAGAAAAAGAAGTGAAGCATGATGTTATAGCATTTTTGACAAATGTTAATGAAAATGTCGGAGAAAATTCACGCTATATTCACATGGGTATGACAAGTTCGGATGTTATAGATACTGCTCTTGCACTTCAAATAAAAGATAGCGGGAAAATAATACTGAAAGATATTGATAATTTAATAAAAGTAATCAGGCAAAAAGCAAAAGAACATAAAGAAACAGTATGTATAGGGCGTTCGCACGGTGTACACGCCGAACCCATGACTTTCGGAGTAAAGCTTTGCGGTTGGATTGATTTATTTGAACGTAATAAAAGAAACTTTGAAAAAGCACTTGAAGAAGCAAGAGTAGGTCAAATCTCAGGGCCTGTCGGAACGTATTCAAATATAAGTCCTGAAATCGAAAAATCGGCCTGCGAATACCTTAATTTAAAACCTGCAAAATTTTCAACTCAAGTTATAGCAAGAGATATTCATGCTCAATATATGCAGGCTTTGGCTTTAATTGCTTGTGTTATTGAACAGATAGCTATTGAGTTAAGACATCTTCAGCGCACTGAGGTTTTAGAAGTTGAAGAAGGTTTTTCTTCGGGTCAAAAAGGTTCTTCAGCTATGCCTCATAAAAAAAATCCTATATCAGGCGAAAATTTATCGGGATTAGCAAGGGTTGTCCGCTCTAATTCTTTCGCTTCATTGGAAAATATTGCACTCTGGCATGAACGTGATATCTCTCATTCAAGCGTTGAAAGAATTATTTTCCCAGACTCTTCAATTTTAGTTGATTATATGCTTGTAAGATTAACTAATCTTATTGAAAATCTTGTTATTCATAAAGAAAATATGCTTAAAAATGCAAATTATTATGGAGGAATTGTTTATTCCCAGAAGGTTTTACTTAAGTTGTGCGATAAAGGACTTTTAAGAGAAGAAGCTTATAAACTTGTTCAAAAAAATGCACTGGACGCTTTTAATAACCATGGAAGTTTTATTGATAACCTTTTAAATGATAAATCTGTAACTTCCGTATTAACTGCAGATGAAATCAAAAATTGTTTTAATATACAGGATTATCTGAAAAATATTCGAGAAATTTATAACAGATTTGATATTTAATTATAAATTTAAATCTTTAACAACAAGAGGTGTTAATAAATCCCACGCTTTTTCATTCGGATGCAAACTTTCATCTATGTTATATTCTTTATCATTTAAATTAATATTTGTAAGTGAGAAAATTGGTATAACTATAAAACCTTTATCCCTTAACTTTTGTATAAAATTTTTTTCATTGTAGATATGCTGGTAAAGTATAATTACATATTTTGTATTTTTCCAATGTTTTTGAAGTTCATTTCTGCTTTCAACAAAATGTTCAATAGCAAATTTCGAATATTCAGAATAATTTTTATGATTTAAAATTACGTTGTTTAAATACATTTGATGAATTTTATTAGTTAAATATAATTTCTTAATCGGCTTAAGCAGGATGTTTGAATCTGTTATTTGAATTAATTTTCCGTCTTTTAATTTGTATCTTAAATTTCTTTCTTCATTTAAAAAGTGTCCTGATAAAAGATTTATAGTGTAAAGCCTTCTGAGATGATCATTTATCATAAGAAATATAGCGTATTCAGGCTCTGGTACTTGTTCATAAAATTTATCGATTCTTGTTTGATAGAGCATATGTTGAATTCCCCAGCCGGGAACCGCTCTTACATATACCGGTCTTTTTGTTATTTGGGATAGTTTATAATAAAAAGTTTGTTCGTTTTCAAGCTTATAACCATATGCAAAAGAATCGCCAAATAACACTATAGGTTTATTTTTGTAATTTAGTCCGACAGGCTCTCTTCCCCACTGTTTTTTAGGATTTGGATAATAATCTAAATCAATGTTGAATTGTTTAACGCCGGGATGAAACGGCAAAGGCCATTGTCCGATATATTTTTCATTGTATATTTTCATTCTTAAATTTTCGCAAGCCCATATTATGCCTTCAATTAAAAAGAATGCAAAGCATATTAATAAAATATTTATAACAATAATCCCAAGAATTCTTTTCATAATTTTTACCTGTGTTAATTATAACATAATGAAAATTATTTTATGTTATTAATAAATATTTTATTACATTAAAAAATAAATATCTTATTTGTTTTTATTATATTTTTTCAAGGTATTCGGTGCTTTGGCTTTCGTAGGATATATTTATTCCTGATTGTTTTATATATCTTACGGTTTGTTTTATTGAGTCTGGAACTTGTTTATTTTTATTTTTATCAAACCATAAATATTCAACTGCCAGTTCAATATACTTACAATTTATTTCTTTGCATTTTTTTATAAAAGCCTTTGCTTCCTTTATATTATCATTAATATCCGGTAAAAGTATATATTTGATTTTTACTTTTCCTAATGGATTATTTTGAGTAAATTTTATATAATTTTTAAGATTTTCCCAAACTCTTTCGTAAGCTTTAACACGTTTAATTTTTTCAAAAGTAGATTTTCTTCCTGAATCAACGGAAATTTTGAGTGTACATTTTTCTGTTTTAAGTGCATTTTCTATCGCTTTGGAATAAATAATTCCCGAACTTAATATCTCAATTTTGCAATTTAATAAAGAAGCGAAATAAATTATAAATTCCAGTTCACCCTTAGGGTATTCACAGCATTCTCCTCCGGCTATCATTAGTTCACATTCTTTATTTATAAGATTTTTATTTCTTAAATTTTTTAAAACCGGAATTATATTGTATGTTTTTCTTGTATTTAATTCTTGTTTTGATTGAGTGCTTGTCGTTATGAGTGAGCAGTATATACAGTTACAGGAGCATTTCGTTCTGTTTGTTATAATAATTCTTTTAATAAAAAGACTTTCATCCCAATCATCATTTTTAATAAAAGAACAGCCCAAACAGCAGTCAGGCGCACTACCAGATTTGAACATATCAACATATTTATTTCTTGTTGTGATATATTCTTTAATGTCAAAATTTAGACCGTCAAAGTTTTTTATAAATTTTGTTTCATATTCATGTCTTGGACTAGAGCAGCAAGGAATGATTTTATCTTGTGCAAAAACCAGTTCATGAAGTAAGAAGTCACAGCAATTAAATTTCATTTTTGTCTACCGTTTTATTATCAACCATAAAGCATAGCCAATCTTTTCAACTAATAAATAATAGCATTACCCTCAATTGAAAAAGAACAGCAAGGTCTGATTGAGTCCTTATAGAACGCAATTTCGTGAAGTAAGAATTCACAGCATTTTTTTGTCATTAAAAACTCCAATCTCAATGATATAATACAAATAAATTTTTTTTTATGCAAATAATTGTAATTTTTTATATTAAGCTCTATAATTTAAAATATTATGTTGAATTTTTTAAAGAAAATATTTAATAAAGAAAAAGAAACTGAGCAAGAGACAGGGAATAAGCCTGAGGAAAAGGCAGCTATTTTTTATGCTCTGGATGGTGAAACGGAGCGTAAAATCGGAAATTTTCAAAAAGCTGTTGACAATATGGATAAAGCAATTGAACTGGAGCCTGATAATGATATGTATTATGTAACAAGAGCTCTTGCTTATAAGAGCTTAGGGAATAAGCAATATGCTTTGAGGGATATCGAAAAGGCTCTTGAATTAAATAATCTGGTTGAGAGTACTCACAGAATAAAAGAAGAAATTGAAAATTTATAATAAATAATTACGAAAAGTATGTCCGAGAAAATTTCGCGATAAGGAACGTTACAAAGCAAAACACCGCAACGAAGTGAGGATGAATGAGCCTGTATGTGAAACTGAGCGAAATTTAATTATAATCCTGCTCCTTTAATGATTAAAGGAGTTAGTAAATCCCACATCTCTTCTTTGGGGTGGTTAGTTTCTTCAGCTAAATATTTTGAGTCAGACAAATCTTCATTAGTTAAATCACTTATTTCAACAATATTAAAATTATTATCTTTTAACTTCTTCTTTAAAATGTCTTTATATTTTATTTCATCAAGAATTATAACAGTAAATTTAAATTTTTCATTCCAATTTTTTTCTAAATTTTCTCTGGTTTTAACGAAAAACCAAAGAGCTTCGTCGGTTAATTTTTCGGCATTTTTAGGGCTTTTTACATAATAATCCGAATATTTTATATTTAAAAATTTAAAAGTGTAAGAAGATTTTAAAATATTAATCAGATAATTATTTGTATTATCGAGAACAAAATCATTATGTTTTTTTGAATAGTGAATATTAAAATGATGATCCAATATATCCATAAAATGGACATGCATGCGTCTGTAATGGTCATCAATAAGTATAAAAATTACATCTTTAGCGGGCGGAACATCAACGTAAAACTGTGGCATAGATGTTTGCCAATACATTTGCTGTATTCCGTGAGCCGGAACAGCTCTGTTATAGACAGGCCGATGTAAAGTATGTGCAAGTTTATAACTTAGTGTTTGTTTGTAATTTAAGAATTGACCGTGAGCGAAAGAACATCCGAATAATACTATAGGTTTATTTTCGGAATATTCTAAACCGTCAGGTTTTCTTCCCCTGTATATATTATTTGACCCGTTAAAATAAGTTTTTAAATCAATTAAGTAATTAACTTTTGCTAAATATTTAAATTTTAATTTATCGTATAAATTGTCATAGGTTTTATAATAATAACTATAAATAAGGAAATCGCAAACAAATAGTAATAAAATTAATATAATTACATTAGCAAATAATATAAAGATAATTTTTTTAACTTTTTTCATAAGAAAATATTATCACAAATAAAATCAGAGTAATAAATTGTTTATATAATAATAGAAAACAATTAAATTATTAAGAAAATTTTACAATTCGGTGAAAAAATAGAGAATAAAAGTGATTGAGAGAATCAAGAAATAGTTGAGTATTTCGTATCATTAAAAAAACAACTTATAAAACAAAGATAAAAAGTGGCAAAAAATATAATTATATAAGAAAAAGGGGTTGATTTGAAAAATTTAACATGTACCATAATAATTATTGACAATTAAAAAAGAGGAAATAATGTCAAAAGACGTAATCGAATTTGAAGGAACAATAATAGAATCACTGCCGAATGCAATGTTTAGGGTCGGACTAGAAAACGGGCATGAAATACTTGCACATATTTCAGGGAAGATAAGGAAGAATTTCATAAAAATATTACCCGGAGATAAGGTAAAAGTAGAAATGACACCTTACGATTTAACAAGAGGCAGGATAACCTACAGGTTAAAATAATAACCTAGAAGGGGAAAAGGAAGAGTGGAGTCCCTAATGTGTAGAATAAGGGCTTTCGCATTTTAAAAGAAATATAATAAGGAAAAAAATAAAGGAAGAAATCATGAAAGTTAGAGCATCAGTAAAACCACTTTGCGACAAATGCAAAGTAATAAAAAGGAAAGGAAGAGTAGCAATAATTTGCGAAAATCCCAAACATAAACAAAGACAGGGCTGAGCGAAATTGCGGACGGCCGGCAGAGCCAGTTTAAGGTTGGATTAAATATAAATAAGTTAAATCAAACTTTAAAGGTGCCGCTGCACCCGAGTCCGAAGAGGCGCAAATCGGTCGGAGCGCAAAAAGCCAAAAGGCTTTTGAAGCGAAGAAGAAGATTAAGCTGAGAGGAAAATCAGGACAACGACAGCAGAGAGCGCAAAGCAATTTCAAGACAGCGAAATTGCGGACGGACGGCAGAGCCGGTTTAAGGTTGGATTAAATATAATAAGTTAAATCAAACTTTAAAGGTGCCGCTGCACCCGAGTCCGAAGAGGCACAAATCGGTCAGAGTGCAAAAAGCCAAAAGGCTTTTGAAACGAAGAAGAAGATTAAGCCGAGAGGAAAATCAGAACAACGACAGCAGAGAGCAGGACGAATAATCAGAACGGATTTTCGCTAGGGTATCGGCAGAGCCGGTTTAAAGTTGGATTAAATATAAAGCGAAATTGCGGACGGGTTAAACGGATAGTTACAAAACGAGTTATTGAATCGTAAGGTGAAATCAACGAAGCTGTAACAAAAGTAAGACGAAGGTTATACCTAAAAGGTTTATAAAACCAAAAAATGAACAAAAAACAAAATAACAAAGCCAAAAAAGTAAATAACATAAAATAAAAGGAGAGACTATGGCAAGACTTGCCGGGGTGGATTTACCCCGTAATAAGAGAATGGTAATTGCGTTAACCTATATTTACGGTATAGGGCCGACAAGAAGTGCTAAAATATTAGCAGCTTGCGGAATCTCTGAAGATTTAAGAACAGACGATTTAACTGATGAACACATTAAAAAATTGAGAGATGAAATTTCACACTACACAATCGAAGGTGATTTAAGAAGAGAAGAATCAGTAAACATCAAGAGATTGAGTGAAATAAATTCATACAGAGGAATGCGTCACAGAAGAAAGCTTCCTGCAAGAGGACAAAGAACAAAAACAAATGCAAGAACAAGACGCGGTAAGAAAACAGGCC
>CANROV010000060.1 GCA_947632315.1 Candidatus Gastranaerophilales bacterium | reverse complement strand
GGTGCTGTTCTGAGAGTCCTTAAAAATGTCGGGGACAGTGTTGAAGAAAACGAAGAAATTCTTGTTATAGAAGCTATGAAAATGGAAACTCCGATTAAATCTCCCGTATCAGGTACTGTTAATTCCTTATCTGTTACTCAGGGCGATAAAGTTCAATCGGGTCAAGTTATGGCAACTGTTGGTTAGGAGGCAGATATGCAATTAGTTGACGGATTAACTCAATTATGGTACTCAAGAAGGTACTTGTGTTGAACAATTTTTAACACATTTCGGCCAGCCTTTAATGATTCTTATATGCTGTTTCCTGCTTTGGTTAGGTATAAAAAAACAATTTGAACCGTTATTATTGGTTCCGATTGCTTTCGGAGGTTTGTTGTCTAATATACCTATGCCTCTCGGTGAAGAAATAGCAGGCCCTCACGGATTTTTGGGTATTATTTTTGCTGCAGGTATTGATAAAGGACTATTCCCATTAATTATATTTATGGGCGTCGGGGCTATGACTGACTTCGGCCCGTTAATTGCTAATCCTAAAACCTTGTTATTAGGCGGTGCCGCTCAATTTGGTATATTCGGTGCTTTGCTGCTGGCTCTGTTCCTTGGATTTGATTTACAAGCTGCAGGCTCTATAGGTATTATCGGTGGTGCTGATGGTCCTACTTCAATCTATGTAACAAGTAAATTATCTCCTGATTTATTAGGCTCAATAGCTGTTGCGGCATATTCTTATATGGCTTTAGTCCCCGTTATTCAGCCTCCGATTATGAAATTATTAACAACAGAAAAAGAACGTAAAATTCAAATGACTCAATTGAGAGAAGTTTCAAAACGGGAAAAAATTGTTTTTCCTCTCGTTGTTCTTATTCTTTGTTTAATATTCCTGCCTTCGGCTTGTCCTTTGGTTGGTGCTTTAACCTTCGGTAACTTATGTAAAGAATGCGGTGTTACCGATAGATTATCCGATACTATGCAAAATGCTTTAATTAACATAGTTACAATTTTCTTAGGCTTAACCGTAGGTTCAAAACTTCAAGCGGACCACTTCTTAACGGTTGAAACTTTGAAAATATTATTTTTGGGTATTATAGCTTTCTCTTTGGCTACTGCTGCCGGCGTTATTATGGCAAAAATTATGAACCTTTTCTTAAAAGAAAAAATAAATCCTCTAATTGGTTCGGCAGGTGTTTCCGCTGTTCCTATGGCTGCAAGGGTTTCTAATAAAGTCGGACTTGAAGCTAATCCGCAAAATTTCTTGTTAATGCACGCTATGGGGCCTAACGTCGCCGGTGTTATCGGCTCTGCCGTTGCTGCAGGCGTCCTTTTAGCTTTGATTGCTCATTAATCCGAGTAAAATAAAAAAAGAAGGAGTTTTTTACTCCTTCTTTTTTATGTCAATTTACAATATGTTATCCTTGAATCATCTGTGCCATATTCATTATATGCTACTTGATTGGATGTGTTTCCTTCTATAGTTACAAGTTTACCGTTTTCATTTGATACAACTATCCCTACATGATCTTTGTGTCCGTCTCCGTCCCAATCAAATAAAACCATATCTCCGGTTTGTGCTTCGCTACCTGTTATTTGTGCGTTAGCTTCTTTTGATGCACTGTCAAGATTTGGACAATACCACTTGTTTTCTATTCCTGTATACCATTCGGGTAAATTTTCATTTCCGACTGAATTTTCTAATACATATTCGACAAATGCTGCGCACCATGGTGTTTCCCCGGAATCTCCTCCGCCAAGAAATTTATCCGCACTTCCGTCTGATTCGTTACAGCCTATAAATTGTGATGCAAATTCTGTTATGTCTTCTCCGATTGAATTTCCTACGTATTCTTTTATTGTCTGTTTATCTTCTTTTGCACTTATTTCTTTTTCTATGTCGTTTATATAATTCTGTTTTTCACTTACTCCGCTTTTTGCTGCGGATTCGGCTTCCGTTTTCCTTTCTGCATATTCGTCTTTTGCATTATTATAATCATCCATATATTCTTGTATCTGTGGATATTCTTCTGCTATTTGTGCTTCTAAATCACTCATTTGTTGATTTAGTTCGTTAAGCCCTTCTTCTAATGTATCTTTTTCTTCTTTTAAATTATCTAACTTTTCTTGTGCTTCATCCCAAGCAGTTTTTGCTTCTTCTTTATTCTTTTCTGCTTCTGATATTTCTGAATCGAGTTTTGATAATTGAGCTTCTATTTTAGACCTTTCGTCTCCTTCTGCTCCTGATAAACTGCTTGATAATGCATTTCTGGTTACTTGAAGTCCTTCTAATGTCGTTACTGCATTATTATAATTGTTTTCACTTTGTGAAACTATTGTTTCCTGATTGTTTATTTCTATGTCTTTTGTATTTATTTCGTCTTCTTTTGCGTCGATGCTTTCTTTTAAATCGTCTACTTCTTTCGCCATTTCTTCATCGACTTTTTTTAATTCTTCTTGATATGTTTCGTATGCTTTATCTGTATTCTCTTGTAATTGCTTTAATTCGGGTGTGTTCCCTGATATTATGTCATTTAATTCAGTCTGATTTTCCGATAAATCACCTTGAGCTGTCGTTAATTCATTGTTTAACTCGCTTAGGCTCATATTGTTAAGCGATTTCTTTTCCGTATTGTTTGTCGTATTCCTTCCGTAATTTCCGTAATTACCGCTATTACTTATTCCTCTTGTCGTTGGATTTGATGTCCTTCCTATAGATGAAGTATTTGGCGTATTAACTGTCGGAGTTTCTATCCTTTCTTCCGGTTCAGGTGTCGTTACAGTTTCTGCTTCTTCCGGTTCATAACTGAATGTTCCTGCTTTTATTTCATCTATTGCTCCAAATATATCTTCAAATGATAAATTCTCTAAATCTTCATCATTTTTATTTATTTCATTTATAAAAGCATGTATTTCTTCTTCGTTTAATTCTCCGTCTTTGTCTGTATCAATTACTTCTTTTACTTCATCTTGTTCAAATAAACTATTAAGCATGTCTATTACGCTTAAGTCTTCGTCTTCATCTTTATTTTCTTGGTCTATTTCTTCACCATCGGCTGTTATATCTTCGCCTATTGCTTCTCCGTCGCCAATATTATTGCCGTTTTCTGTTATTTCATTATTCGGTATTTCTTCTCCGGAGGGTATTATATCTCCCGATTCTTCTTCTGTTTCATTATTTACTTCGCCCGGAAGTGTTGGATTTTCACCTTCTGTTTCAGGGCTTCCTTCCGTGGCTTCCGTGGTTTCTTCTGCTTCAGGATCTATTATTTTTCCATTCTCTATTTCCATATCTAATAACTCCGAAACACTTTTGGTTTGTATTTCGGGTGAAAATGTTACCGTGTCATTTAAATATTCCTTAAATTCATTGGAATATTTAAAAAATATACTTTCATCGTATTTAATTTCAAATTTTTCAACACCTTTTCGCTCATTTTCTTGGGTTAAATGTTGCAAAAAACCGACTAATAATTTGTTACCTATGCTCATAATATTTTTTCTCGTGTTAATATCTCTTGTATATATAAAGTATATTTTTTTACGAGAATTGTTTTTTTGTTTTTAATTTTTTGAATTTTTTATATAAAAGTTTACAAAAGTTTACTTTTATAAATTAGAAATAATAGTTTTTGTATAGTCTGTTGTTGTTGATGTTCCTCCTAAATCAGGAGTTAAGTTTATTTTTTCTTTTATGGTTTTATATAATGCTTTTTCTATTTTATTCGCTGTATCTTTTTGGTCTATATATTTGAGCATTTCAATTGCCGACAATAATAATGCAGTAGGATTAGCTTTGTTTTGCCCTTTTATATCCGGCGCACTGCCATGTACAGGTTCAAAAACAGCATATTCTTTGCCTATATTTGCTCCTTGTGCTATACCCAGTCCGCCTATTAACCCTGCACATAAATCTGAAACTATATCTCCGTATAAGTTTGGTAATACCATTATGTCAAATTTCTCAGGTTTTTGTACTAACTGCATACATAAATTATCAACCAGTATTTCTTTATATTCTATTTGCGGATATTTTTGTGCAATATTTCTTACAGAGTCCAAAAATAATCCGTCTGTTAGTTTGCATATGTTCGCTTTTGTTACTGAGTGAACCATTTTCCTCTTGTTTTTTACCGCATATTCAAATGCAAATTCCGCAATACGCTCCGAGGCTTCTCTTGTTATTATTTTTATTGATTCAGCACTATCTCTATCAATTTGCCTTTCAATTCCTGCATATAAATCTTCGGTGTTTTCTCTTACTATTACTATATCAACGTTATTAAATCTTGTTTCAATCCCTTCTATATTTTTGCAGGGTCGTAAATTTGCATATAAATTAAGTGATTTTCTGAGCTGAACATTTACACTTCTAAATCCCTTTCCGATAGGAGTTGTAACGGGTGCTTTTAATGCTACTTTGTTTTTCATTATCGATTTAATTACTCTTTCAGGTAAAGGTGTGCCTTCCTCTTCAATGACATCAGCTCCTGCTGTTTGTATATCCCACTCTATTTCAGCTCCCGCAGATTTTAATATTCTTACTGCCGATTCCGTTATCTCCGGGCCTATTCCGTCTCCCGGTATTAATGTAACAGTCTGCATTATATCTCCTTAAACTAAGTCAAAGTCACCATGTTTTTTTATATGTTCTATTAATCCGCCTTCGTTTAACAGTTTTATCATAACGTTAGGTAACGGCGTAAATGGTATTTTTATTTTTTTCGTTAAATTCTCTACATAACCTTCTTTTATATCGATTTTTAATTCATCACCTGCTTCTATTTTATCCGTGTCACATTCAATTAGTAATAATCCTATGTTTATTGCATTACGATAAAATATTCTTGCAAAACTCTTTGCTAAAACTGCACCTACCCCTGCTATTTTTATTATTTGCGGAGCATGTTCTCTTGATGAACCAAGCCCGAAATTATTCCCTGCAACTACAAAATCACCTTTGTTCATTTTTGAAGCAAATGTCGAATCGGCGTCTTCTAGTACGTGTTTTGCCAGCTCTGGAAGGTTTGAACGCAGATGAAATAACCGCCCCGGGGCTATATGATCTGTTGATATGTCATCTCCAAATTTAAATGCTTTCCCTTTTAACTCCATTATAATACCTCCCTGACATCTGCTATGTATCCTTTTATTGCACTATAGGCTGCTGTTGCAGGAGAGCATAAATATATTGAACCTTCTGTATTCCCCATTCTGCCCTTGAAATTCCTATTCTGCGTCGCTAAACATACTTCACCGTCACCGAGTATTCCGGCATGTACTCCTACACAAGCTCCACACCCTGATGTAACAATTGAAGCTCCCGATTCTACAAATGTTTCAATTAACCCTTCTTTTAAGGCCTCCAAAAATACTTTCCTTGATGCGGGTGCAACTAATAGCCTTACACCATCTTTGACTTTTTTCCCTCTTAATATATTTGCTGCAATCCTTAAATCTTCAATACGCCCGTTTGTGCAGGTCCCTATATATACTTGATTTATTTTGACTTCTCCAAGTTCGTCTATTGTTTTTGTATTATCTACCGTGTGCGGGCATGATATTGTGGGCTTTAATTCATATAAATTAATATTTATTACTCTTTCATATACTGCGTCTGCGTCTGCTTTTATTTCTTTGAATTTATCCGCTCTGCCTTGTTCCTTTAAATATTCATATGTTTTTTCATCTGTTTCAAATAGTCCTGCTTTAGCTCCTGCCTCAACAGCCATATTGGATATGGTAAATCTCTCCGGCATTGTTAGATTTTTTACGGCGCTTCCCCTAAATTCCAGTGCTTTATAAGTGGCTCCGTCCGCACCGATTAGTCCTATTAAATGCAGTATTAAATCTTTTGCATATACCCCTTTCGGAAATTTGCCTTCTAATACTATTTTGTATGTTGAAGGAACTTTTAACCAGGTTCTTCCCAGTGCCATTACTATTGCTATATCAGTTGAGCCTACTCCCGTTGCAAATGCTCCTAAAGCTCCTGATGTACATGTGTGTGAGTCAGCTCCTAAAAGAACTTCTCCCGGATTTATATAACTTTCCACTAACCTTTGATGACATACACCTTCACCAACCTCAGATAATACCGCTCCATATTCTTTTGCAAATTCTCTTAATACATTATGAGAGTTAGAAAGTTCCTTCCTCGGACTTGGGGCGGCATGGTCTATAAATAATATTGTCCTATCCGGATTATATAATTTCGTTTTGTTTAATTTTTTAAATTCATTTACCGCTAACGGCCCTGTTCCGTCTTGTACCATTACCGCATCAATCTTTGATATAATAAGTTCCCCAGGAGTTACTTCCTTCCCCGAATGCTCCGATAATATTTTTTCTGCTATCGTTTGTCCCATATTCTCTCCACTCTATACAAATAAATGAGGCTGAGTGATAAAATTGTTATCAACTCTCTTCTTTAAGCTTCCTGTTGGCATATAATACGGCGTTACCGTCATGATCTTTGCCGCTATGTCAGGATAATAATATATAAACTTTAATTCACTTTGTGTTAGCGGTTTTTGTGTGTGTACATTTGCATATCTCGCTAATTCAAGTATGTTTCTTGCTTCATCTTCATCTTGAAATTCTATTTCCATTTTCTCATATACATTTCTGAAACCTTTTATTCCGCCATATTCTCCAGTTGTTATCATTCTTCCGGTCTCTACTATTTCAGGCTCACCTCTGCCCAGCTCCTCAAATGCATATAACTCATAGTTTAATCTGTCTTTTAATGCACCATCAGCATGTATCCCCGATTCATGGGCAAATGCATTCGCTCCTGTCGCAGGCTGGTTTATCGGTATCGGTACATTGAATGCATATGATGTGTATTTCGCCAGCTTCCACGTCTTGGATAAGTCTATATTCGGGTCAATCTCATACTTCTCATGCATTCCGCTCGATTTTAATACCCCAAGCAGGCATGATATTAAATCGGCATTCCCTGCTCTTTCTCCCATTCCGTTTATTGCTGTGTTTATATATGCATTTACTCCTGCATCTATTGCAGCTTTTGCCCCCATTACCGAATTTCCTGCCGCCATCCCTAAATCATTATGAAAGTGTAATTCTATATCCATTTGTGTTGCTTTTGCTATCTTTGATATTCTTTCATAAGCACTAATAGGATCATCATAGCCTAATGTGTCACAGTATCTGAACTTCTTCGCCCCGTGCTTCTTTGCTTCTATCGCAAAATCTATTAAATATTCTATATCTGTTCTTGAAGCGTCTTCCGCATTAACTCCTATATCTTGCGCTCCGCAGGCTATTGCCGTGTCTAATGCCTTATTTGTCGATTTTATTATATCTTCTCTCGTCTTCTTTCCGCCAAATTTCCCTTTTATCATTTGATCGGATGTTGAAACGGATAAATTTATATATTTTAATCTCGGTACATTTTGGAAAGATAGTAATACATCCTCCTCTATCCCCCTCATCCAGCCTGAAAGTCTTGTCTTGGTTATTACTCCTCTGTCTACCAGCTCTAAATTTCCGTTTAAATAATTGATTTCGTGTCTTGTTGTTGGAAACCCAAACTCTGATTGCGTTATCCCGATATCATCAAGCATTAAATTGATTATTGTTTTTTGTAATTTCGCCAGCCCTAACCTCGATGTCTGTACTCCGTCTCTGTTTGTTACATCTACAAAATATATGTATTTCTTTGGCATATTGTTTCCCTTTTTATAGCTATAAATTGTATTATATCATATTTCTTGATTCTCTTTATGTAAATTTAATATCTTTTGTATTAATGTATTTATTTTGAGCCTTCATAATTTGAAAATAACAACATTTATGGCAAGCTATACTTTCATCAGAATTAACTTTACCCTGTATTACATTTTTCATATATTTCATTTTTTTTGAATTTAATGCTCTCTTTAAACCGACTTTGAATACATTGACATCTAAGTTATTATAAGTTGAACAATAACATCCTAAAAGCATTCCATCCCAGTTTATTTGAGGTTGAAGATATATTTGATGACATATATTTGTATTTTCCCGGGAATGATAATATTTATTATTTCTATATATTGATATTATTATCTTTTTGATTGTATTGCTTAGTTCATTAAGTTCGACTTCCCCATTCCATGGCCTTTTAAAGCGGATGTTAGAAATTTTTAGTTTTTGTGCAAGATCTTTTACTCCTGCTATTTCGGATATATTATGTTTGAATACTATATATTGCCATTGTAGTATCGGATATATACTGTTATATTTTTCTTTGTAATAATTTAGTTTTTCTATGTTCTCTATTACTTTATTTAAATTTCCCCTGCGTCTGTATATTTGATATGTTTCATTTGTTACTGCATCTATTGAAAAAGTAATGACTGTAAACTGATATTTTACAAGCGCTTCTAGTGTTTCATCAGATATTTCATTAAAATTGACTCCGTTTAATGCAGTTAATTTTATATCCTTTTCAAATGAATATTTTATTATTTCAAGTAATTCCGGATTTAAAAATATTTCTCCGGCAAAAGATAACTCTACACTTTCTATATAGGGATGTTTATCTATAAAATTCTTATAATCTTTAAATTTTAAGTATCCGCTTCCTATTATAGGCATTTTTTCAGCAGTATTTCGCATGTAACAATCTCGACAATTTAAATTGCAGATACTGCATGCTTCTATTTTTACATCCTTTGGAAGTTTATTAATTTTTCTGTATATTTGCCATAACTTTTTTTTAATCTTCATACTTTATTTTATTTTTATATTCTTTATATGATAAACAGGTAATTTTCCCTCGGATTAAACCTATAAAAACAGCTATTGCCATAAATATTATGTCAAGTATAGTTGCAATTTGCTGTAATTGGTTTATGTCTATAGGTATTTCTATTTTTAGGTGCGGAAGTATTAATACCGCTATTTGATATATTACCGTACATTGTAGTATTTGAAATAAAATTTTATATGTCCGGTTATTTCTGCTTCCGCTTATATCATATAATCTTCGCTCTATTAAGGCAAAAAATGTTATTGCATAAAATAAATATAAAAAATATAATATTCCTTTTCCAAATATTACATAAAAATCTGTTGTTAATAAGGGAAATATTATTTCTGTCATTAGATATTGAGTTCCGACTACCAATACTGAAAGCAGTATTATGTTTACATAATACCATTTTCTCCCTATAGCTTGGTTTGAGGCAAATAATCTGTCATCACTCATAAATTTATTTCCTGCATTCTCTTTTTTATTATTAGTATAATTACTTTCGCTATAAATAGCAATTATTTACTTTTAATAAATGCAAATATTATGGCCAAAATTATTGAAACAGGTAATATCCCTATCAGTGATAATACCATTATATTTAGTATCTGCGGTATTGATGAAAATAAAAAATATCCGAAATAGTACGTTATAAACGGATATAAGAAAAATATCATAAATATTATCTTTATTATTTTCTCATTTCCGCCTGAAAAATCCGCTATTCTTCTGTATATAACAGATAATAGCGAAGTGATAAGTACAAATTTGAAAAATTCTACTACCCATATTAGTATCTTGTATATTATTTTATACTTGATGTATGGTTCAAAATTTTCAAATCTTATTAATGATGTTATTACAAATAACAATATTAATATTATCCCGTTAATTATGTAGTTTTTTCTGTTAATTGTTCCTTGATAACTGAAAAACTCATTATTCGATTCTTTATTTTCCATATCTTCCTTTATAAATACTTGTTTAGATTAGTTATAATTATTGATTTCGGAACTAAATTTACTATCCGCTCTACGGGTTCTCCGTCTTTAAATATTAGTATACTTGGAACTCCGCTGATTGAGTATTTCTGCGCCGTTTCTATATTCTCATCCGCTTTGATTTTAACAAAATTTACTTTATCTCCATATTCCTCTGCTATTTCTTCTAATAATGGAGTTAATTTTCTGCAAGGCCCGCACCACGTTGCCCAAAAATCTACAAGCGTTACTTTTTCTGACTTGCATACTTCATTTTCAAAATTAGCGTCTGTTATTTCTTTTAATTTTTCCATTTTCTTCTCCTCTCCAAATATTACTGTACAATACTATAATATTTGAATAAAATGAATTGGCTGACTATGGAATTATGGTAACAAAATGTTATTTAAAAGTCCATTTTTTGTGTGAATTTTAAAAATTTTTCTTGACATTATAGTATGTCCCTTATATTATACAATAAGCACGTAGGATGTGCCGGTGTAGCTCAACGGTAGAGCAACGGTTTTGTAAACCGTAGGTTGTAGGTTCGATTCCTATCACCGGCTATTCTAAATTAGTACTTTTATAATTGAATATCTAACATGGGTAGATGGCCGAGTGGCTAAAGGCGACAGACTGTAAATCTGTTGACGCGAGTCTACGGTGGTTCGAATCCACC
>CANROV010000059.1 GCA_947632315.1 Candidatus Gastranaerophilales bacterium | reverse complement strand
ATTAACGGCATAATGTTTCAATTAATGGATGATAAAGAATCATTTCACGGATATTTTTATCAAAAAGATTGTAAAACTTCTAATTATAAAATGCCTCAGACTTTAAGAGATGAGTATAAAAAAATGGCAAAAAGAGCTACGGAAGTTGTTAACAGACTTATTGAAATGAAACAGGCGGGTCATTCAATTTATAACTCTTATGAACAATTAAATGCTATGAAAGTATTCTTTAATAATCCTGATGATATTCTGAAAACAATAATATGTGATGTAGGTACTACTAACTTCGCTATTGACCCTTATGGGGATGTAAGATTGTGTTTTAATATGCTTCCAGTAGGGAATATTAAAAATTCACTTCCGGAGGAAATATGGGTTAATGCTGATTCAGTAAAATGCAGACAAATGACTAAAACTTGTAAAATGTACTGCAGAATGCTTAATTGTAATTTTAAACATAATTTTGCCAATTTTAATAAAGGGTTCTTCCATAAAGCTAAAAATAAAATTGTTAAAATATTAACGGGTAAATGTTAATATGGGAAATAAAATTACGTCTCTTCTTTTAGTTTCAATTTTTAAAAATGTAATTGAAGACACTATTGTATCAAAATTTATTAATTTTATTAAATTAATAAATTCTGATTCATTATTTGATGATGTTGTTAAAGCGTACTCGGATTTTATATATGAACTTTATAATAAACAAGAAAATCAAAATTTATATGAATACATTAACCGCCTTGTTTATACTGATGAAAATATACTATCAAGAGGGTGTTCCGATTGTATAAAAGAAAATGAACAAATTCTGGAAACGGCAAGATATGAGCTTAGATTAATTGATGAATTGATAAGTTTTGATTATACAAAAATAATAAATACTCTTAAATCAAAATACAATGAAAATAAAGATATAATTGAACACTTCCCCGTATTTTATACAAATAGTGGAAATTTGTTTGATTTGGATGATATATTATCCTCTTATAAACATTACGGATATGGAATATTTTCCTGCTATAGTGCTTTTAAATATAATGAAAATAAAGAAATTGTTCCGATAAAATATTTTGAAGCACTTACATTTAGTGATTTAAAAAATTATGATTATCAAAAAAATATAATAAAACAAAATACCAAAGCATTTTTAGAAGGAAAAAATGCCAATAATGTATTATTGTACGGGGATAGAGGATGCGGTAAATCGTCAACGGTAAAAGCATTAATTAATGAATTTAGTGATTATAATTTAAAAATCATTCAAGTTTATAAAGAAAGTTTTATGTATTTAGGAGAGTTATATGAAAAAATAAGAGATTTACCTGTAAAATTTATAATTTTTGCCGATGATATTTCATTTGATGAAAATGATAAAAATTTTTCATCAATAAAAGCATCATTAGAAGGTTCATTATCCAATATGCCTTCAAACGCATTAATATATGCCACGACAAACAGAATACATTTGGTAAAAGAAAGCTTTTCATCCAGAGAAGGTAACGAAGTACATTGTAATGATACAATTGATGAACTTGTTTCATTATCCGACAGATTCGGAATAACGCTTACATTTTCTCTCTTGAACAAGATTGAATATTTTGATATAGTAAAGAAAATTGCTTCTGACTGCTGTATAGAAATTAATGATACATTGTTAGCGGAGGCTGAAAGATTTTCATTATTAAAAGGGATAAGAACGCCGAGAGTTGCAAGGCAGTTTATTAATGATTATATTTCTGCAAATGAATAGAATAACAAAAAATAATTTGTTCATGTTTTAAATTATTAGTGTTTATTATTATGGTAAAAAAGGAGTAAAAAATGAAAATTTCTGCAATCACATCTTATTCACAACCAAATAGGGTTAATAACTCTTTTCAGGCAAAAAAAGTTGAAAAACCTGAATTAACAAAGGGCATGAATGGTGAAGAATTGGTTATGAAAGGTGAAGCAAATAAATATTTTAAAGTTGTTCAAAACGTTTCTAATTCAAAAGTCGGTTCAAAATTTATTCTTGAGTCAAAATTACCTCAGTATAAAGGCTTAAAAATGTTAATTACTCCCGAATCAAAATTAGAATCAAATAAAATGTATATAGGTGTTCAAAGTCAAAAAAATCCCAGCTTTTCAGGTAAAATATACGGTTCAATAAGAAATGACGGCGGTAAAATTGATACAGCCATGGCTGATGAATATAAAAAGTTTTGGTCAACAGGCATGCAAGAAGTATCCTCAACAAAATATTTGGATAAAAAATATGCTCCGTTATTAAAAGAAGATTATAATTTCTATACTCCGACAGACGGAGACGGAACAAGATATAAAGATATAACAACTCTGCAAGGCGGAAAAACAAAACCTGCTTCATATCTTCCAGCAACTTTAGCTTATGCGCCTATGTCTTTAATTCAAGGTATAATGTCCAATTTCGCCAGAACTGGAAAACTTGATGATAAATATGAATTAATTGATGTAAAACCTGCACAAGGTAGTGCTTTTGCATTTTTGGAAGGTTTAAGAACCGGTAAAATATCAACTGAAAAACCTATAGTATTTAGCTGGGGTGATAACTTCTCTGATATTAATATTTCTAAATTAATGTACGATTACGAAAATTCAGATTCAGGCTTCTCAATTACGGTATTGCCTGTTGATAAATCAAGAGTTAAAGCTTTAGGTGTTATAAAGGCTGAATCTTTGGATTCAAAAAGAATATTAGAATTCGTTGAGAAACCTCAAGATGATGATTATATTGAAAGTATTGTTGTTGATGAATTGGGTAAGGATAAATGCTTAGCTTCGGTTGGGCCTTATGTTGTATCTCCGGAAGCATTAAGCTGGATAAAAGAAAACTATAGCGCAAATCCAAAAAGCTTCTTAAACCCCGATAAAGGTTATGACTTCTCTTCAATGGTTATTGCACCAATGCTGGAAGCATTTAACAACGGCGAAATAAAATCTAAAGACGGTAAAACATTAGCTATGACCTTCTATATAAAACCTGACAAAGAGTCTTGGTCAGATTTGGGCGCTCAAAAAGATTTATGCGCAGAAATGAAAAATTTAAGAAAAGGTAAGTTCGCTTATCTTCCTGAAGAAGTTATTTCGTCAATAAAATCAAATACTGATGATAAAGGTAATTTAGCATTTAATCATAAAGCTAAAACAATGTTTGATGATATGACATCAAGGTTAAACTTAAATGCTGAAAATGTTATTACATATTGTGAATAATCACTTTATGCTATAATATTTGCATGAATATTAAAGAATCAAAAAGAATTGTATTTAAATTTGGTACTAATGTCCTTAGAAATGATGATAAAGAAATATCATTGTCAAGAATATATTCCTTTATCGAAGATGTTTCAAAGCTCCATAAACAAGGTAAAGAAATAATAATTGTAACATCAGGTGCTGTAGGACTCGGTGCAAAAAAATTAAACGCAGATTCTTCAGAAAGTTTATCGATAAAACAGGCATGCGCTGCTGTAGGTCAAAGCCAACTAATGTCAATATATGATGACGGTTTTGGCAAGTATTCTATAAATACTGCACAAATTCTACTTACTGAAGATGACTTTTCAAACAGAATTAAATATTTAAGTTTAAATAACGTATTGAATACACTGTTAGATATGAAAGTCATTCCGGTAATAAATCAAAATGATACGGTATCTACAACAGAGCTTGAAGAAGCAGGAAATCCATTGTACGGAGTCAGCTTCTCTGATAACGATAAACTTTCTGCTTTAGTGGCAAGCAAATTAGACGCTGATTTATTGGTTATTCTATCTGATATAAACGGATTATATGATGATAATCCGAAAGAAAATCCAAACGCAAACTTTATATACGAAGTAAAAGAAGTAACGGAAGAAATAGAACAATATGCACATAGCGCTTCAAAAGGCGGAAGAGGCGGTATGAAAACGAAACTGGAAGCGGCAAAGGTTGTTACGCATTCGGGAGGTTCCGTTATAATTGCTAACGGAAAAGAACCGCAAGTTATAAAAAGATTATTCAATGATGAGAAAATGGGAACAAGGTTTTACCCTGTAGAGCAATTATCTCAAAAGCGCCGATGGATTGCTTATGCTACAAATATTACCGGACAATTGGTCGTTAATTCCGGGGCTAAATTGGCTGTTACGGAAAATAATAAAAGCTTGCTTCCAAAAGGAATTATTTCAGTTAATGGGGTCTTTTCACGGGGCGATGTTATTTCTGTCATAGATGAAAATGATTGTGAATTTGCAAGAGGAATTGCAAATTACAGCTCCGAGGACTGTAAAAAAATTATAGGAGAACACTCTGATAATATATATGATATACTCGGATATAAAAATTATGATGCCGTAATAACAAAAGACAATATTGCCTTATTGTAAGGAGTAATTATGATTAATGTTATTGAAATAGCTCAAAAAGCAAAACTTGCTTCAATTAATGCTTTAAAATTATCTTCCGAAATAAAAAATAAAGCTTTAATGAATATAGCTGACGCTATAGAAAGCCGCAGGGATGAAATACTTACTGCCAATAATGAGGATGTTGTATTTGCGCAAAAACTTTTAAATGATAACAAAATATCTCATTCAATGTTTAATAGGCTTAAATTGGACGAAAATAAATTAAGAGATATGATTCAGGGTGTCAGAGATGTTATTAAGCTTAATGATCCCGTTAATAATATATTATGGTCTAAAGATATAGCGGAAGGTATCACGCTAAAAAAAGTAACATGCCCGATAGGAGTAATAGGAATTATTTTTGAAGCAAGGCCTGATGTAATCTCACAAATTACATCACTTGCCGTTAAATCTTCTAACGCTGTAATTTTAAAAGGTGGAACTGAAGCTTCTAACACTAATAATAAAATATATGAAATAATTCTTGAAGCGTTAAATAAAACGGACGGATTCCCTGATAATATGGTTAATTTAATATACTCAAGAGAGGATGTTAAATTAATGCTTGAGGCAGATAAGTATATAAACTTGATTATTCCGAGAGGTTCAAATAATTTGGTAAAGTTTATAAAAGAAAATACAAAAATTCCCGTACTCGGTCATTCTGACGGTATTTGCCACATATATATAGATGAATATGCAGATATAAATAAGTCTTTAAAAGTTGTTATTGACGCTAGATGTCAGTATCCTTCCGCTTGTAGCTCTGTTGAAACACTTCTTATTAATGAAAAGATTTTACCTTCAGTTATTCAGCCGTTAAAAAAAGTATTATTTGAAAATAGGGTTAAAATAATTGGCGATGAGTTTATTTGTAAATATATTGAAAATATAGAATCAGCAAAAGAAGAAGATTGGAAAACAGAATACGGGGAAAAAATATTATCGATAAAAACCGTGAAATCTGTTGATGAGGCTATTGAACATATAAATAAATACGGCTCCGGACATACAGATTGTATAATAACGGAAAATAATGAAAATGCTGAAAAATTTATGATGTTTGTTGATTCTGCAGGAGTATATAAAAATATTTCAACAAGATTTGCAGACGGGTTCAGATACGGTTTTGGCGCTGAAGTCGGAATTTCTACCAATAAAACTCACGCACGTGGGCCTGTCGGGCTTGACGGTTTAACAATATATAAATATAAACTATATGGAAACGGTGATATAGTTGATGATTTTACTACAGGAAAAAGAAGGTTTTATAAATAAAAAAAAGAGGATTTATTAATCCTCTTTTTTTGTATCATCATAACTGATTAATGTTGAAATAAGTTGAATTACATAATGCGGTTTAAACAGAGAAAACTTTGTTCTCTTATATTTATAAACACCTTTATTATTTAGTGTATAAGTACCGATTGCAGTATTATCAACAGAAACAATTCCTTCAGCGTCATCTAAATCATAAGAATAGGTTTTATTATCTTTATAGACATATATTGTGTCATATAATTTTTGAGCAAGTAAATTGCCTTTAAAGTCATAAATATCAGTAGTATTATCTTTTAATGCTATAAATACGGGGTAAGCGAAATGTTTACAAGGTTTTATTATATCGAATTCATCATATTCCGCAGGAACAACAATATCTTCATGTTTATTTTTAACACCGACTTTTTCGCCTTCAGTAATAATAAAGAATTTCATATCGCCGATTATAAACATATTATCTTCGTCATTTTGATTAAGAATAATATGGGGAACTTGAATACCATCCGTTGATGTTGCTGTATTAACTGTTGTACTTGTATTTGCAGTATCAGTAAGAGTTAATCCGGAATTAGCCTTAATATATGCAAGTTTTAATTCCGGTCTGATATCATCAGCCAGAATATCGGTCTTAGTTTTTTCAACAGAATACAATTCTTGTTCGGGTACAAGTTTACCTTTCTCATCATAAACTTTATATTTTCCTTCAACTTTACCGTATAAAATTTTATCGTTAGTAGATATTCTTTGAAAAACAGGTGCAAGAATAACATTACCTTTTAGGTCAACAAGTCCGTATTTATTATTAAACTTTACTTTTACATAATTATTAACCTGTTCGATAGTAATTTTGCTTTCAACTTGAGGCAGAATTAGAATGGTTTTTGCTGTATTATATAATGCATAGTCATCACCAATTTTGATAACGGCAACATCACCAATTTTATCAACAATTTCAATTTTAAATTCTTCTTGAGGCGTATTAATTATTTCATATTTGATATCTTCTTGCTTTGTAGTATCATCAGCACTAACATAGTTAAAATTAATGATTGCTAACAGAACAGCAGTCAAAATTAAAATCTTTTTCATAACTTCTCCTTTTATAATTGATATAATAACATTTTCAAACAATTTTATGCAAGTTAAACTATATCATTTATAATTTTTTTTACATCTTCCGTAATATCTGTATCATATTTAATATTTTGAGCTATAAGCTGTGAAAATTTAGATTTTTTAAATTCGCCAATATTCCTTGTCCTAAAAAAGTACTCCAAATTATCGCACATCTTGTTATATTTATGCAAATCTTCCATAATAATAGGCTCTGACAGAGTAAATTCTTTATTAAGAGTCCTTTTTATTAAATTTAAAGATAAAATATCCTCAAATTCGCCATTGTTAATAACAATAATTTTATCATTTCGTTTTAATTGTTTTTTTAAGGTATTACAAACAGAAACTGCGTCATTATCAAAAAGAAGAATTACGGGAATATTAAGCTTGTCTCTGAGTTTAATATAAAGAGAAGGGCTTTTGCTTTTTCCGCCTGCACCTAAAATATATATACCTAGTTTGTCAAAATCATATCCGAGTTTTTTTGCAAAAACGGGTAAAAGATTTTCTTCCGTTATTCCCTCAACAATGATGAGCTTTTTTATTGGAAACTTTAAGGAATATTTACTTCTTAAGTTATCTATGCAAATATTTGACAATTTTTCATCGATTTTGTCTGCCATTATTAAAAACTTTAAGTTTAAAGGTACGGAATTAATATCAAGTGAATTTAATATGGGAGAAAGAATAAGCTTTGTATTGATAAAAGTTTTCGTTCTTTCATCCGTAATTTTAAAAGGGATTTGAACAGTCATTTTTAGGGCATTATTAGTATAATTATTATTATCGAAATTTGGAAATAAATTTTTTACGGAGCTATTCCATATAGTTTTTACATAGTCTGAAATAATGTCTGCAGAAAGGTTCTCAAGCTCTTTCTTTGAATATTTTGGACTGATAAGACAATTTATAAGTATAGAAATAAAAACACGATTAAAAGACTCTTCAGGAAGCTTAAATCTTGAAAGTCTGTCCAGATTGATAATTAATTCATCTTTTGTTAAAAATTTATATTTTAGTTTATCTTTTAATAAAAACGGCAATAATGACTCCCTAAAAAATGAGGAGCTGAAAAGCTCCTCAAAAAAGAATTAAGCGTTAATTGTTTCTCTGTCAGATACTTTAGAAACAGAGTCAACAAGAGATTTTACAACAGCAACCATAGCTATTGTAGAATTTAATTTATTAATACAAGAGCCTACGCCGATAGCGCTTGCACCTGCTGCAAATGCCATTGGAGCAGTTGTTGTAGTAATACCTGAAGCTGTCATAACAGGTATTGAAGTATTTCTAACTAATTCAATAGTGTTAGATATAGAAACTTCAGCAGTTTGTAAAAGACCTCTTGCCCCGCCTTTTGAAGGAGTAACGGTAGCAGCACCTTCTGTTTGTATTAAATCAATACCTAAATCTTCAAGCTTCATAGCTAAAGAAATTTGTTCTGAAATGTCAATGTGTCCGGGAATAGTAACGCAGATAAATGTTTTTTCACCGTTAAGAAGTTTTAATGTTTCATTAACAATATCAAGAACATTTTGAGCTGAAAATCTTTCGCCCTTTTTGTAAAGTGCGTCAAAATTTCCTACTTCAATAGCGTCTGCTCCTAATTTAACAGCGTTTGCAAGTTCAAATGGAACAATAGAAGAAACAAATACCGGTAAAGAAGTCATATCTTTAACCATAGAAATAATTTCTTCGTTGTAGCAAATATCAACAGCACTTGCTCCGCCCATTTCAGCTGCCGAAACAACATTTTTAACTGTTTCTTTGTTAAAATTATCAATACCTGAAATAACTTTAATTGCTCTTTTTTCATTTAAGTGTCTTTTAAATAATTCAATTCTGTTCATAATACCTCCGATTAAAATTAAATACGAGACTAATTATAACATATTATACAAAAAATAAAACAGGCTTTAAAGAAAAAGCCTGTTTTAAGAATATAAAATTAAAATTTATTTATTATGACCTGTCCATCTGTGGTCAATATCAGATTTTCTTTCGGTAGCATTTAAAGAAGCGTTCCAAAGAGCTGCACCGATTGAAACAACAGCGGCACCAAGTGCTAAAGCAGGTGCGGGAAGATGTTTTACTTGTTTTGCAACTTCACCTGCGGTTTCTGCTGCTTTTTTAGCACCCTTATCTTGGATATAATTAAATATTTTTGCACCGGTATATAAGATGGAACCTGATACAGCACCATTTTTAATGCCTTTGAATAATCCTTTAGAATATTCGCCTATGGTTGAAAAAAATTTCTTAATACTTGCAATAGCACATTTAATTGTTTTAACAGGCCCTTTTTTCGTTTTAGTTTTAGTTTTTTGTTTTAAATTTACAACATCATACTCAGGCCCGATGTTAGAATTACCTTTAGACGGGAATGCAGCAACTGCTGGAATTGCTTCTTTTACTGAATATGCTGCTTCTTTTGCAGGTATTGAATTATAGGATACATAATTTGGTAAATTGTTAAAAACGTTTGATGTCATTATTACCTCACTTATCTGCTACACTATTAAAACATATAAAGAGTATTTTTTGACTAAATAGAATATAATATTAACTTTTATTAACAATATTTAACATAGATACAACAGCAGATTCAAGGCCGATGAATAATGATTTTGAAATAATACTATGACCTATATTTAATTCATAAAGGAATGGAATTTCATTCATTCTGTGAACATTGGAATAATTTAGACCGTGACCGGCGTTAACATTCAAGCCGATGTTATTAGCCAAAACAGAAGCATTATAAAGTCGTTTAAATTCAAACTCTTCATTATTTTTACCGAATGCATTAGAGAAAGCACCTGTATGAAGTTCAACAAAATGAGCGCCTATTTCTCTTGCAGCTTTGATTTGATTTTCATCCGGAGTAATAAACAAACTTACTTCAATACCTGCATTTAACAGAGGTTTAACGAAATCAGCAAGGTATTTCTTGTTAGAGAAAGCGTCAAGCCCGCCTTCCGTAGTAATTTCTTGCCTTCGTTCCGGAACAATACAGCAAGCGTCGGGAAGTAAATCAAGTGCAATTTTCTGCATTTCTTCTGTAGCAGCCATTTCAAGATTTAGTCTGCATTTTAGTTCATTTTTAAGCAAGTAGACATCATTATCTTTAATATGTCGTCTATCTTCACGTAGATGAGCAGTAATACCGTTAGCTCCCGCCTTAATGCAAATTTTTGCTGCTTCGATGACAGAGGGTTCATTTTCACCTCTTGCATTTCTTAAAGTTGCAACGTGATCAATATTAACACCTAAAAGCATGAATTTAATCTCCTAATCAATAAATATTATAAAATTAAAAAGTAAGTATTTACAATATATTTTTTTTTGATAATATATAAATGCGAGTATTCCTCAGTAGCTCAATGGCAGAGCATTCGGCTGTTAACCGAAGGGTTGTAAGTTCGAGTCTTACCTGAGGAGTTTCTAAAACAAAGATAGGATAAGGGTTTCAGCGATTGGCAGAAATCTTTTTTTATGCCAATTTTTTCAAAATTTTGATTTTTCCCCCTTTTTTCCCGCCCCTGACAACTGATATTGAATGATAATAAATGAAAATAAATTAGTAATTTAACAATAATTACTTAAAAGTTCGATTGCACTTTTTTTATATTGTGGTGTTGTATGTGTATATCTTTGAGTAACAAT
>CANROV010000058.1 GCA_947632315.1 Candidatus Gastranaerophilales bacterium | reverse complement strand
TTAAGCCTGTTTTTTTATATATCAGATTTAAAAGTATTGTTATATCCGAATACCCTGCAAAGATTTTCGGATGCTCTTTTATTAAATCCCAATTAATTTTATTAATAAGTCTTAAAGTGCCGTAACCGCCTCTGGCTGATAATATAACATCAATCTCATCATTTAAAAAGAAATCATGAAACGCTTTTATGCAATCTTCATCATTTTTCCCCGCCATATATCTGTGATACGTAGTGCAAGTTTCAGAAATAATAACCTTAAAGCCCTCTTGTTCAAAAAACTTTTTTGCATTTTCGATATTTTGATACTCTTTAATTCTGCCTGATACTGCTAATATTCCGATGGTATCACCAATTTTTAATTTTTTAGGTTTAATTATATTCATATTGCACACTTTTTAAATTAATTAAGATATAATTGATATTAACAAATAATTTTGGAGCAGGCAATTGGAAAATAAATATATACCGTTATACCGTAAATACAGACCGCAAACGTTTCATGACCTTATCGGACAGGAAAATATAGTACATGCTTTAAGTAACGCAATAAAATTAAACAGGATATCACATGCATATCTGCTATGCGGGCCAAGAGGAACAGGAAAAACATCATCAGCAAGAATACTTGCCAAATCACTAAATTGTAAAGAAGGTCCGACCCTGACACCTTGCGGAAAATGTCCTGCCTGCTTGGATATTATGAATTCAGTTCCCGTTGATGTTATTGAAATAGACGCTGCAAGCAACAGAAGCGTTGAAGATACTCAAGCAATACTTGAAAAGATACAATACGTTCCCGTTAACGGCAGATACAAAATTTATGTTATAGACGAAGTTCATATGCTGTCTACCCATGCTTTTAATGCGCTCTTAAAAACGATTGAAGAACCGCCTGAAAATGTTATTTTTATTCTTGCAACAACAGAACCGCATAAAGTTTTGGATACAATTATTTCAAGATGTCAAAGATTTGATTTCAGAAGAATTACAACTGATGATATAGTTAAAAGACTTGAGTATATATCCGGGCAAGAAAATATTAATATATCAAAAGAAGCATTATATGCGATTGCTAAAAATTCACAAGGCGGAATGCGAGACGCTCTCGCTCTTTTGGATCAAATAAGCGTACTCGGAGTTAATAAACAAATTCAAACGGAAGATATAAATGAAATTTTAGGTAAAATTTCTTATGATACGCTTCATGAAATTACAGAATGTATTATTAATGCGGACTGTGAAAATTCAGTAAAATTAATTGACACAATTTACAGTAAAGGTAATGAACCCGTTCAAATAGTTTCTAATTTAATTCAATATTTTAGAGACATGATGATTATAAAAAACTGCACCGATAAAGAATTAATTTATTCTCTTACACAAATAAACGAAATAAATTATGAAAGAACACAAATACAGGCTGATAAATTTTCACTGTCCGAAATTATTCAAATTATTGATAAATTATCTTATTACACAATTCAAATAAAAGATACAACCAATAAATATTTATGGCTTGAACTATGCATAATAGATTTAACTAATTATAAAAACCTTCCATCTGCAGAAAATCTTTTAAAAAGGATTGAAGAGCTTGAAAACCAAATACAAAGCGGAAACATTCAAATCAAACAAAATTCCGCACGAACAGAAATACAAAAACCCGTACAACATATTGCAAAACCGGCAATAAATGAACAGAAACAAGAAATATCTTCTAAAAATACCGAAGAAAAAGAACTGAATGATAATACACCCGAACAAACTCAAACTACGGCAGAACCAAAACCAAGCGGAAACACAAACAATGATATGCATAATTTATGGGTATCCATACTGCAAAGTATAGACAGCCCGCCAAACAGAGCATTTTATTCAAATCTTGCAAAGCCTGTTGAAATAACAAATGAAAAAATAGTTATTGCTTTTTCTAAAGAAATGTTTGTAAAACAAGCAAAAGAAGGAAATAAGAAAAATGCACTTGTTGAAGCTGTAACAAAATATCTAAATATAAAAGACCCAAATATTCAGATAATACTTAACAGCGAAATTGATTTATCAAAAAAAGTTAATATAAATACTACAAATCAAACAAATACAAAACAAGAAGATTCACAATCAATTCAAAAACAGGAAGAAGAAGAATATCAAGCTTTTGTTGAAGCAAAAAAAGAAGAGAAGGAAAATCCTGTTCCCGTAAGACCTGTTGACTCATCAAGTCAAGCCTCAATGGTTAAAGAACTTTTTGACGGTAAGTTTATTGATTAACTTTATAAATTAACCTTTAGACTTCATAGCTCTGGCAATATCTCTTGTTTGAGCTTTTTTCGCCAAATCTTCACGTTTATCATAGAGCTTTTTACCTTTTGCAAGAGCTATTTCAAGCTTAGCCCATCCGTTTTCCAAAAATAATTCCAATGCAACTATTGAATATCCGTCTTTTTTAATCTTTCCTATAAGCTTATCAATCTCTTTTTTATTTAATAAAAGCTTTCTTGTTCTTTTCTCTTCGTGATTATATCTGTTCCCTTGTTCATACGGACTTATATGGCAATTATACAAAAACACTTCACCGTCATCAATCTTAACAAAACTGTCCTTTAAATTAACAGCACCTTTTCGTACCGATTTTATTTCAGTACCTGTTAAAACCATACCTGATACATATTTATCAAATATATGGTATTCATGAAATGCTTTTCTGTTTGTTGATATTATCTTTTTAGTCATAAAAAAATTATATCATCATTATTTTATTTTTTATAATATATTTATATATTTTTAATAATAAATTGTATTTTAATTGTTTATAATTAACTTTAGATATCTTTTTTATACTAATATTTTCTTTTACTGATATTTTTTCATAATTTAGATAATTATTTTGTTTCCACCAAATTGCAGATAAAGAAATACTTACATAATCATGATAGTATATTTTGTCTAAAATAATATTCTTTCCGTTTTTTTCAGGTCTTACAATATAGGAATACATATCAAAAAAATTTTTATACTCTCGTAATAATTCATAAATATTTTTATTTTTGGAACAAAAAAAGAGTTTCTTTAACTGCTTGCTTTTTAATACCTTATTATATTCTTCCAACTTTTTAGCCTTTAATATTAATTAATTTAATTTGTCAGCTTTTTTTAATTTATCATAGTAATAATCTACTTTATTTTCTTTTAAAATTTTCATAATCATTAAATCTGCCCTTTCCACATAGGGAATATCATTAATTCCGGTGCTTTCTTCATAATCCTTGTATATTTTTATTAACACATTTTTCAAGATTTTCGCTTTTTGATATTTAGGGAATAGAATAACTTTAATGTTATTTTTAATTTTTGTAAAAAAATTTGTTCCATATTTTTTTCTTGGAGATTTGTTACCTAAAAAGCTCATATTTTTTAAATATATAACCACTCCTTACTTCCTCCCGTTCTTCACTTTATATCTGCATTAAATTGTAATTTCTTAAAAATTAATGCAATAAAATGTAATTTGTTGTATAATATCATTAGTTGGAAGCTTATGATATTATAGTTATAGTTATTATATTACATTATCATGTAAAATATTACAATAGCTATTACATTATATTGTAACATAATTTTAAGTGAAGTAATTATGGGTATCGGAAAAAGAATAAAAGATATTAGAGCAATATTACACTTAACAGCAGGGGAACTCGCAGAAAATGTGAATATTCCCGTTAGGACAATCGGCAGTTACGAAAGAGAAGAAGCCCAGCCTGGCCCTAAGTTTTTGAATGCGCTTATAGAAACTTATCATATAAACATTAATTGGCTGTTGACAGGTCAAGGGAGTATGTTTATTCCTAAAAAAATGGAAATTGATTTAAATTACATAGCTAAATTACAAGAAAGACTTAATCTTACCCAAGATGAAATAACAGGATTAATAGATATTCTTGAAACTGATGCCAGCAGAGATATGGTATTAAAGTTTATTGAGATAAAAAAAGGTAACAAAGACGCATTAGACAGCCTTATCTATAATCTGCAGGGTATAAAAGCTATATACGGCTGATTAATCTTCTTCTACAGGTTCTTTTAATATAGCGGTTATTGCAATTTTAGCATTTTGTTTAATTTCATCACTTACATTAGGCAAAATTGTAAGTTGTCTTAGTACATCAACCGTTCGCTTAAATATGCGAACAATATCACCTTCAGATGAATCCACCTGTTTTGCAATATCCTGCCAAGGAGTTTCAAGTATCCACTGTTCTATAAGCGGAGAATAGTAGGAATTAATATACATTTCGGTATCAATATCGTATTCACGCTGGAGAATTGCAATTTTTTTGCGAATATCTTTTATTTTATTTAAAGCTTTCCTTGAATTTTTACTTATAGGCTGATTGGGATACACATCCCCTCTTAAATCTTCAGTAACAAGCGCACATATTACGGAAGCAAGTTCATAAGGCTCTAAACCGTCTAAAGTGCCTTTTAATATAATTTCAGATAAAAACAGTTCATTTTCAGCTCTTATCATTGAACACATTACCCCGTCTTTTGACGGAACTGCATTTTCTATATAGCCTGTTTTTTCCAATATCTCTTTATGTGCCAGAAATTTATTCCAATAAATATCTTTTTGTTTTTCAATATTTTTGCAGGTTTCTTTATATTTTTTTTCGTATCTTGAAATTATTTCAAGATTTTTAACGTGTTTTTTATACCCTCTGCATATTTCGCAGTTATATTTTTGAATTTTTTCACGTAATTCTCTTGTTTTATCTTTATATTCCAAAACTTCGGGAGTATCTTTTTGCCCTTTTTGTTTTGCTTGTTTTTCCAGAGTTCTTGTTAATTTTCTGTAAACAATAAATTTTTCTTTTAACTTATTAAATTCAATAAAATCATCATTAGATAAACCGAACGGGCATTTTTCATTTTTTAATTTATTTAATGTCTGCTCGCAGGTAATCTGCTGAAGTATCATTGGTTTTAATCTGTCATTAGAAGAATAATATCCAAAACTTTTAAGAATTAATTCTTTTGCCTGTTCAAGCTCTAAATTTTGAAGCAAATTCAAAACCATTGAATAAGTCGGTGAAAATTGGCTTTCAAGCGGATTAGCGTCACTTTTAACTAATTGAGCTACTTCATCGGGTGATTGAAATTGAGTTCCGACAACAACAACATTACCTACCTTATCCATCCCTCTTCTTCCCGCACGTCCTGACATTTGAAGAAATTCATTTGCACTGAGCATTCTATGCCCCGAATCTGTTCTTTTACTTATTGCGGAAATAACAGTAGTTCTTGCCGGCATATTTATCCCTGCCGCCAGTGTTTCAGTTGCGAATACTACTTTTATCAATCCTTTCTGAAAAAGTCTTTCAACAAGAAGTTTCCAAGAAGGTAATAATCCTGCATGGTGCGAGGCTACTCCATTATACAGATATTCAAGATTTTTATTGTTTTCAAGATACGGATACTCTTTTAAAAATTCTGATATTTCCTGTCTTATTCGTTTTGATTCCTCATCGGTTATAAGATGAAGATTTTCGCATTTTTCCATATTTTCATCGCATTTTTTACGTGAAAAAGTAAAATATATGGCAGGAAGCATTTCCTTTTTATGTAATACGCTTATTATATCTTTTACGGTATTTTGTTTTTTTGCCTGACGTGAATAGTAATTTATTTTCTTTTCGGGTTTTATTTTTCTGTTGAGCTTTCCGTCCGGAGTTAACAGTGGCAATATATCATAAGGTTTAGAAGAATCATAATAATAATGTCTTAACGGCACAGGACGAAAATCAGTAAAAACAAGCTCCGTTTTACCATGCACAGTGTTTATCCAATCACAAAGCTGTTTTGAATTAGCTACTGTTGCGCTTAATGCTATTATTTGAATATTTGACGGGCAGTATATAATACTTTCTTCCCACACTGTTCCTCTTTGTTCATCATTCATATAATGAACTTCATCAAGAACTACATATTTTACCCCCTGAAGATTATCCTTTAAGCTTCCAAAATTAGTATTATAAAGCATATTTCTAAATACTTCGGTTGTCATAACAACAATGGGAGCTTCTCTGTTAATGGAGGTATCACCTGTTAAAAGCCCGACATTACCTTGCCCATATTTATTTGAGAAATCATAAAATTTTTGATTAGATAATGCCTTTAAAGGAGTAGTGTAAAACAATCTTGTATTTTCTTCCAAGGCTCTATGCACTGCATGTTCGGCAATACAAGTTTTCCCTGCACCTGTAGGCGCACAGACAACAACGCTTTTTCCCGAATCTATAAAATTAACTGCTTCTTTTTGAAAATCATCCAGTTCAAAATCGAATTTATACAATTTTTACACCTTACTCAACTGATGTTTATTATCGTAGTCTATTCTTCCGATTAGCTTATTAAGACGTTTTGCCACTTCCTTAAACATTGGAATAGGAAGACTTTGCGCCCCGTCGGACGAAGCATTTTCAGGGTCGTGATGAACTTCCATCATTACTCCGTGAGCTCCGACAATTAATCCTGCTTTCGCCATCGGCTCTATTAAATATCTTCTTCCCGTTCCATGGCTGGGATCTACTATAACGGGGAGATGTGAATACTTCTTTATTACCGGAATTGAAGCTATATCCAAAGTATTTCTTGTTGCTGAATTATCAACGCCTTTTATACCTCTTTCACACAATATAACTTTATCATTTCCGTTATACATTATGTGTTCTGCGGCAAGCAGAAATTCTCTGATAGTTGCTGCGGCACCTCGTTTTAATATTACAGGTTTATTGCATTTTCCTACCGCTTTTAACAGTTTAAAATTCTGCATGTTTCTTGCCCCGATTTGTATTACATCGGCATATTGGCATACCAAATCCAATTCCATTGTGTCCATTAATTCAGTAACAATCAGCAATCCCGTTTTTTCCCTTGCAATAGCAAGATATTCCAATGCTTTTTCTTCCAATCCCTGAAAATCATAAGGAGAAGTTCTCGGTTTAAATGCACCGCCTCTTAAAAAATGACAGCCCATTTCTTTTGCAGCTTCAGCTACTCTTAATAACCCGTCAATATCCTGTTCCACACTGCAAGGCCCTACAATTAATACAGGCTTTTCATTTCCTCCTATTCTTACTCCGTTTGAAAATTCTATAACCGTATCTTCCTGTTTACCTTCTCTTGATGCTAATTTATACGGTTCTTGTATCAATTTAACACTTCTTACACCTTCATAAGATTGAAAAGAATGAGGCTCAATTAAGCGTTTATCTCCTATTGCGGCAATAACGGTCATTACGTCGCCGTGGTTTAATACAGTTTTAAATCCCTTATTTTCAAGTGCTTTCACAACTATTCCGATTTGTTCTTCAGTTGCTGAAGGCTCCATTATAATTATCATGAGTTATCCTCTTTTTCTATACTGCCATTTCTATATTACTATATATACGGTCTTTTAAATTTTCTTTTACTTTTTCGTCAGATAAAATTATTGAATTTTCGACAATAACATTATCGTTTATTTCGGCATTATTCCAAATAACAGAATCTTTTATACTTGAATTTTTTCTTATTCGGCAATTGCTTCCAATTATACATTTACCATTTAATCTAACATTTTCTTCTATTATTACATTTTTACCCAAAATACAAAAAGCACCGTCAATTTTCTCAATTTTAGGATTATAAGCTTTTATTCCGTTTAACAGAATATCGAAATTAGATTTTTTATACTGTTCTATTGAACCTATATCACTCCAATACCCGTCAGTAACAAATGTATTAATTTTTAATCCCGAAGCAAGTATGCTTGGGAACACATTTTTTGCAAAATCATAAAATGTATTTTCAGGAATAAAATTGAATATTTCATAACTGAATATATAAATACCCGTATTGGCAAGGTTTGATTTTGCCATATTTATTGGTGGTTTTTCCTGAAAAGAATCAACAAATCCCTTCTTATCCGGCACAACAATTCCATATAACGGAACATTTTTATGTTCTATTTCTTTTAATACAATTGTAGCTATAGCACCCGAATTTTTGTGAGATTCATAAGCTTTTTTGATATCAATATCTGATAAACCGTCACCCGACAGAACAATAAAATCTTCTCCTTTATCAAAAAAGAACTGGCATTTTTTTACTCCGCCTGCCGTACCTGATAATTTTTCTTCTTTTATAAAATTATAATTAGCATTCGGATATTTATTTTTATAATATTCTTTAATCATATCAGCTTTATAGAAAGTATTAGCTATAATATCTTTAATACCGTACAACTCAAGATGTTTAATAATAATATCCATTGTAGGAACATTAGCTAACGGAACCAACGGTTTTGGAACTATATTAGATAAAAGTCCCAATCTTGAACCTACTCCTGCTGCCATTATCATTGCTTTTTTTATCATACTGCTATCCTTTTTTTAAAACGGAAACTTTCCGCTCAAATTCTTAGGGATTTTCAATTTCCCTTTTTTTATTTTATTTTTTATATCAGAAAAACCTTTCATCATTTGACGCATTTGGTCAAATTGAGATATTATTTGATTTATTTCATGAATAGGAATACCGCAACCGGCTGAAATTCTTTTCTTTCTTGAGGTATTCATTACAGATGGTTTTGCTCTTTCTTCGGGAGTCATACTGGATATAAAAGATTCTATTCTTTTAATTTGTTTTTCGCCTTCTGACGCTATTAATTCTTTGCTGTCTTTATTTAATCCGGGTATTGGAAGCATTCCGAGTATATTATCTATAGACCCGAACATTTTCATTTGTTTTTGCATTTTTATAAAATCATTATACGAAAACTCAGCTTTTTCCATTTTCTTTTCAAACTCTTTAGCCTGTTTTTCGTCAAAAACTTCCTTTGCTTTTTCAACAAGCGAAACTATATCGCCCATTCCCAATATTCTATCAGCCATTCTTGAAGGATGAAAATCATTTAAAGCATCAAGCTTTTCACCCGTACCCGTTAATTTTATAGGTTTACCCGATGAATGAACAACACTTAATGCCGCTCCGCCTCTTGAATCGCCATCCAATTTTGTTAAAACAATACCTGTTATATCAAGCTGAATATTAAAATTTTCCGCTACACTTACAGCCTGCTGACCAAGCATGGAATCAATTACCAATAGCTTTTCATTCGGTTTAAATGCTCTATCTATCAATAACAGTTCTGCCATCATTTCATTATCAATTTGTAAACGTCCTGCTGTATCTATTATTACAACATTATATCCGTTATTTTTTGCGTATTCTATTGACTCTGAAACTATTTTTTGAACATCTGTTGAACCTTCTATTGTATAAACAGGAGTATTTATCTGCTCACCCAAAGTTTTTAACTGGGTTATAGCGGCAGGTCTATATACATCAGCCGCAACCAACAAAGGATTTTTGCCTTCTTTTTTTAATTTAACAGCCAGTTTTGCACTTGAAGTTGTTTTTCCGGAGCCTTGAAGTCCTAACATCATTATTATTGAAGGATGTCCGGTTAAATCTAACGGAGAATTTTCATTCCCTAATATATTAACAAGTTCATCATGAACAATTTTTACCAGTTGTTGGGAAGGATTTACTCCTTTTATAACTTCTTCTCCGAGTGCTTTTTCCTTGAGCGAAGTCATGAAAAGTTTTACAACCTTTAAACTGACATCAGCGTCTAATAATGCACGCCTCACTTCCCTCAAAGCTTCTTGCATATTTTCTTCAGTCAATGAAGCATTTCCGGAGGTTTTTCTTATTATATCCTGCAGTTTTTCCGATAAATTATCAAACATAACATAATAATTTTACTATAAAAATATACTTAAAACCTTACCGGTGCAAAATTGTTTCAGTTCGTAAAGATTAAATTACTCTATCAATAAGCCCATACTCTACGGCTTCTTGTGCAGACATATAATTATCACGTTCCGTATCCGCATATATTTTTTCAATAGGCTGTCCGGTATGTTCCGCAAGCAGTGTATTTAACTCTTTTTTCATTCTTAAAATTTCTTTTGCTTCTATTTCAATATCTGTTGCTTGACCTTGCGCTCCGCCTAAAGGCTGGTGTATCATGATTCTGCTGCTTGGAAGCGCCATTCTTTTCCCTTTTGTTCCTGCCGACAGTAAAAACGCACCCATTGAGGCAGCTTCTCCTAAGCAAATTGTAGATACATCCGCTCTTACATGCTTCATTGTATCATATATAGCCATACCTGCGGTTATAACACCACCGGGGCTGTTTATATACATCATTATATCTTTTTCGGGATTTTCGGAATCCAGCAATAATAACTGGGCTACTATTGAATTTGACATTTCATCATCTATCTCTTCACCTAAAAATATAATTCTTTCTCTTAAAAGACGGGAAAAAATATCAAACGACCTCTCGCCTTGAGATGACGCTTCAATTACAGTAGGTACATAACTTAATATTGATTTTCTATCCATAACAGCCTTAAATCCTTTATATTTTTTAACTAATCCTGTGCCTCTAAATTATTTCGGATAATTTAATCCGGTGTCGCACTCTACCACCGGCTCCTCGCCTCTGTACGAGTGTTCAGACTCCACTGCGTTACGCATACAAGCTCGCAAAGCTCATTCTTCGCTTG
>CANROV010000057.1 GCA_947632315.1 Candidatus Gastranaerophilales bacterium | reverse complement strand
AAAGAAGTTATAGATGAAGATAACTGGTTCCATACGGGCGACATAGGTGAAATTGACAGTGAAGGATACATAAAAATAACCGGCAGAATAAAAAATATGATTGTTCTTGGCGGAGGAAAGAAAATATTCCCTGAAGAAGTTGAAGCTGTCCTTGAAAAATCAGATAAAATAAAAGAACTCTGTGTACTTTCTTTAAAAATAAAATCAGGAAATAAGGCGGGAACGGAAGAAGTCGGCGCAATAATTGTTCCTGCTGATAATATCGTTAATGATGATAATGTTCAAAAAATCATTGAAGATGAGGTGAATATATTATCAAAAGCAAATCTTGCAGAATATAAAACACCTAAAGTTATTATGATACATAAAGATGAACTTCCTAAAACTTCCACCAGAAAAATAAAAAGGAAAGAAATACTTGAATGGTATGAAAAACTATAACTATTGATTTTTTAATAAATAAATAAGATAATCTTAATGTAAAAACGGAGGATAGTATCATTAAAATTAGGAATATTATAACGGGAATATTATTAACCGGAATTATAAGCACAAGTGTATATGGAATGACTCCTGAAGCAAACAGGTATTATAGAACAGCTTGTGATATGGCGGAAAAAGGGCAGTATCAGCAGGCTGTCGACAGTTTAAACAGTGCTATTCAATTATCGGCGGATGATGCATTATTGTATACAAAGCTGGGCGGAATGTATTCCGAATTAGGTCAATGGGGTAATGCTGTGACTGCATATAAAAAATCATTAAAGATAAAACCTGATGATGCTTTTGTTTATATTAGTCTTGGTAATATTTATGAACAGCTCCAGGATTATAAAAATGCTTATGAGTCATATAATCAGGCTATGAAGATATTCCCCGAATATAAATATAATTATTTAAATCTTGCAAGTGTAAAAACACATCTTAAGGAAGATGAAGAAGCTATAAAATATTATCAAATGTTTTTAAACTATTATCCTGACGCATTAGACGCAAGAGAAAATATGGCTTCTATTTATTTGAGAATGAATCAGCCAAAAAATGCTGTTGAAATATATAATGATTTGTATTTAAAAGATCCTTCAAGTTTTAAAAACTATTCTAATTATGGCTTAGCATTATATAGAATTTCGGATTACGATAAAGCGGAAAAAATATTAACGAAAGCACTTCAAAAAGATAAAACGGATTATGTGGCTCAGGCGAATCTGGCTTATGTATACCTTGCAGAAAATAAATCAACGGAAGCACTTAACGCATTTAAAAATGTACTTGAAATTCAGCCTGATATGAATGCCGTAAGATTTGATTATGCTAATTTACTTGCACAAAATAATAATACCGATGAGGCTTTAATACAGTACGAAGAATATTTAAAATATACAAAAAATAACGAAGCTGCATATTTAAATGCAGGTATTCTTTATATTAAAAAAGAAGATTATGCTTCATCAATCAGAGTTTTAACCGAAGGCTTAAGTGAATTTCCAAAAAATAAGGAAATCCAAACTGAGCTTGCAAGAGCTTATCATCTTGATAAAAATTATAGTGAGGCAGTAAAACTGTATGACATATTATTGGCTGTTGAGCCTGAAAATGAAAATATACTTTTAAATAAGGCCATAGCATATCATGCATTAAAAAAATATGATGAAGCTATTGCAATATATAAACCAATAACAATAAAAAATCCTGAAAATAAAACAGCGCAAGATTATTTGCAAAAAGCATATATAGCTCAAGGCGACAGTTTCTATAATTCGGGAAATTACAGAAAAGCTGTTTCAAGTTATGAAGAAGCTTTGAAAGTTGATAATGAAAATCCTGTTTTATACTTAAATATTGCAAATGCATATGAAAAACTAGGGTCTAAATCCAAGGTGATTGAATATTACGAAAAAGCTTTGGAAATAGCACCTGAAAATAAAGAAGTTTTATCTTCCTATGCAAAAACTCTTACCGATTATAATAAACCGGCAGAAGCTAAAATGGTTTATGAACGGGCTATGGAAACGTCTGATATTTCTGATAAAGAAAAATACGAAAATTATATAACATTAGCAGATAATTATTATAAAAATAAAGATTACAACAATGCTTTAACGGAATATCAAAGAGCTTTGCCTTTAAAAAGTGATGACGAAATTTTAAACATTAAAATAGGCAATACCTATAAAGCATTGTCAAATCTGTCAGGCGCTATAGATTATTATAAAACTGCGGTAAAATTAAATCCAAAGAATCCTGATTCATATTTTAATATGGGATTATGTCAGGCAGAGATGGGACAATATGATGATGCAATAAAAAACTTTAATGAAGTGATAAATTTGCAAAGTGATTATGAATATGCTTATTATGCTTTGGCTTTAGCTTATGAAAAAGAAAATAATACAGAACTTGCCGTTAAAAATTATGAACTTTTTGTAGATTATGCTCAGGATAAAAATCTTAGAAACAACGTAAAAAACAAAATTGAAATTTTAAAGAAAAAATTACCCGTGCAAGAGCAAGACAACGGAAATAACTAAACAATGAACAAGTATGTGCTAATTCTTCTTATTATACCTATCTTATTTTTGACGGGGTTTAAGCATAAAGAAAAACCATATATAATCCTTTCATCGGGAACAATAACTGAAGAAAATATAAAATATTATGAACGAATATTCTATACAGGGCAAAGAATTAATTATGCGGTAGTTGCTCCTGATTATTTTAAAGAAGATTCTGTAAGAATTCAACTATCCACTCAAAACGATAAAACATCAAACTGGGGTTATGAAATTATTGAAACAAATGATATATTTATAGATAAAGCTCAAAAAATATATAGGAATTACATTGTACCCCGCAAAAAAGGGCATTATATCCTTCAATTCTTTTATATTGATAATAAACGCTATCCTTTTGCTCATGTTGAATTTATGGTGCAGTAATGTTTCAGTATATAAAGTATTTATTTCAAAGATTAACTTCATCAAAATATATCAGAAAAGGAAAATGCACCGGTTGCGGTAAATGCTGCAGAAACATTCTTTTGTATATTGAGGATGAAGCGATTGTAACAGAGGAACAATTTGAAAAAGTAAAAAAATGGGATAAACACTTTTATAATTTTTATATTTCCGGAAAAAGTGAAACAGGGGCATTATTATTCACATGTCGTGAGATAGATGAAAATAACAGGTGCAGGGTATATCATTTTAGAGGTTTAGGCTGCAGAATGTACCCCAAAACAAATTCTAAATTTTTAATTAACGGTGGTAAACCATTAGACGGCTGCGGTTATTATTTTGATATTGATAAAAATTTTAAATCTTACTTAAAAAATCATTAAGAACATCAAGTGAACGTTTTGCCAATAGTTCATTTTTTAATTTTTTATTTTTTCTTATTTTTTTATCAAGCTCAATTTCTTTAATAATGCCCCAGTTTGAATTAACAGGCTGAAAAGAAGTATGTCCTTCAAAAGAAATATAATGAGTTAAAGCGCCTAAAATGGTTTCTTGAGGAAGTTTAAGTAATTCAAGATTATTTATGTATCTTGCCATATTAATTCCTGCTAACATTCCTGAAGCAATAGACTCAGTATAGCCCTCAGTTCCTGTTATTTGACCAGCAAAAAATATGTTTTGATTTTTTCTTGATTGCAGTGAAGGCTTCAAAACTTTAGGACTGTTAATAAATGTGTTTCTATGCATAACTCCGTATCTTAAAATATTTGCATTTTCAAGTCCGGGAATTGAATGAACAAGTTCTTTCTGGGCGCTCCATTTTAAATTTGTTTGGAATCCTACAATATTATATAAACTTGCTGATTTATTATCCTGCCTTAATTGTACAACGGCATAATTTTCTATACCTGTTCTTTCATCAACTAAGCCAATTGGTTTTAACGGGCCGTATCTTAATGTGTCAACTCCTCTTGAAGCAAGAACTTCTATTGGCAGGCATGATTCAAAAAAACTTGCATTTTTTTCAAAAGATTTTAATTCTATTTTTGGTGAATTAATAAGAATATTATAAAATTTTTCATATTCTTCTTTTGTCATAGGGCAGTTAATATAATCTTTATCACCTTTATTGTAACGGTTTAGATAAAACGCTTTATCAAAGTTTATTGAATCTTTTTCTATAATAGGTGCAATTGCGTCAAAGAAATAAAGATATTCTTCCCCTAAAAAGTTTTGTATTTCTTTTGAAAATTTTTCTGAAGTTAAAGGGCCGGAAGCAATTATTGTCGGAATATTTTCATCAATAGAAACTGCTTCTTCTCTGATTATATTAATATTAGGATTGTTTTCAATTAAATCGGTAACCTTTTGTGAAAAAAGTTCACGATCAACAGCTAAAGCACCGCCTGCAGGAACTTGAGACTCAAATATAACAGGCATTAAAATTGAACCCATTATTTCCATTTCATGTTTTAAAAGACCTGAGGCATTAGTTATATCATAAGAACCTAAGCTGTTAGAACAAACAAATTCTGCAAACTTTGAAGTCTTGTGTGCGCCTGTTTCTTTATTTGGACGCATTTCATACAAATCAACTTCTATATTCCTTTTGGCTAATTGAAGTGCTGCTTCACTACCGGCTAAACCGCCCCCTATTACTCGTATTTTTTTCATTTGTTACCTTTTTTTTAATTATTGCATAAAAATATTTATAATTTATAAAAATGTAGTAAAATATTATTATATGTAAGAATAAATGGAAGTATTATGAAAATAAAAGAAAGACTTGATTTAGTTAAATCGCAGGAACAATATGTTCAAAAAAGTATTTCGGATTTGAATAAGATAAAAATAGATTTTGAAGCGGAATATTTAATAAAATCTTATTTGAATAATCATAAAAATATTATTATTATCTCAAGTGTTTATTTGGATAAAAATTTACTTACCGACTATATAAAAAATTTAATGGATGATAAAGAAAAAATATCCGTAGTTAACGATTTAAGATATATTTCAAAAACTTTGGCAGACTCAAAAAAATTCGTGTATAATTCTGACATAAAAAAAGCTTTGAAAGTTTTTGAGTATATATTAAACGGGTATGGTGATTTTATTTTTTCAATGTCAGTCGGAACTTATGAAAATATAATTGAGTCTTTAAAAACATTACTTGCTCTGAATGCTTCTAATGTAAATAGTGAAGGAATTAATAATCTTTTAGGATTGTCAAATGCAGTTATTGTGTTCTTTGATAAAGGGAAAGATTCTTTAATCTCTATAAAAAATATAGGTGAAATCGAGTATTTTAGCGGTAATATTGAATTAAAAAATATATTTTTCGATGAAAAAACTACTGATTATGACAGTCAACTTCAAGGAACAGAAAACGTTCAATTAAATACTTATTCTGATACGGCTGTTTCCTCAAGTGATATTAATCATTCTACAACCGAAATTGAAACTGAAAATGAGTCTGATATAAAAATAAATAAGTATAAAATTTTAAAAGAAAAAATAAAAAGTAAACATCATACAAAAATTTGAAAAATATATAATTTAAAATACATTGATTATAATTTAACAAAAAATTTAAAAGGCTTGTAAATAGGTTAATACAAGCCTTTAATCAATCTTTGGATTGAGAAAAATAATCAATCTCAATACATACTAACACTAATATTCTTATTGATGAAGATATCCTCTAACAGCATGTAATATAAATAGTACAAGCATGGTATTTACAGGGAGCGAGAGTGTGTATATGAGAAGAACTTTGGACTTTAACAAAAAAACAAAAATTATATTGGTAGATGACAATTTTGATCATTTGTTGGGAATCAGAGAATTAGTAAATTTGGAAACAAATTTTGAAGTAATAGCAACGGCAACAAATGCAAATATAGCAATAAATTTGGTAAGGAAATATCAGCCGGATGTTGTGTTAATGGATATCAATATGCCGGAAAAAGACGGACTAACAGCTATAAATGAAATAGAAAATTTGAATTTGGGGGTAAAAATCATCGCATTAACGGGATATGATGATCCTGATTTAATCTTTAGAGCTATGAAAATTGGTGCTAAAGGTTATATTCTTAAAACAATGGCGTCAGCGCAATTAATATATGCAATTGAAGAAGTAATGCAAGGTAAAATCTATTTACCATCAGGCTTATCTTCCAGATTTTTTGAATATTTCCAAAAATCATTTAAGGAAGAAACAACTAATGTTCAAACACAAGAAAATCTTCTTCAATATTTAACGCAAAGAGAAGAGGAAGTATTGGAACTTTTAACTCAGGGTGTAACTTATAAAGGTGTTGCGCAAAAATTATTTATAAGTGAAACTACGGTTAAAACTCACGTTAACAATATTTTCCAAAAATTACAGGTTAATGACAGAACTCAAGCTGTATTATACGCTATAAATAACGGATTCTTAAATAGAAAAAAATTAAAAATTGCTATATAATCAACTTATGAAAAAAAATTATAACACACTTAGAAAATATATTATTGATAATTCGGATAAAGAGTACTATAAAGAGACCTTAACAGGTCTCTTTCGTGCGATTTTAGAACCGTGTATTGCTAATCAAAAATATGAAGCAGATGTTTTTATCAGAATTTTTGATGATAAGGATAAATCTGCTGTAATAAAGCGGTTAAATTTTTCCGGTGCGCATATTTATTCTTATTCTGATTTGTTAACTAAATACGGATATCAAAATCTTGAAAAATCTTTAATATGGGGTGACGTTGAATTTATTGTGGCTGCGGGAGACAGATATTCGGCTGCACTTTTATGGGATTTCTCTTTGTCTGATAAATCAGGTTATTCTCCTGTTTGTATTTTGTATAATTCAAAAATTATATCTGATATTATAAAAGAGTTAAAGGATAATACAAATATTGAAATTACTTTACCTATAGGTATTGAAAGACGTGAAAATACATTATTAAATCAATCGGTTAAGTCTATTATAAATAAGTTAAATGAAAAAAATGAAGAAGTAATATTATCTGAACTAGAAAAAGATAATTTTATAAATTCCGATGACAAGTTAAAAACAGCGGAGATTGTTGCCGATAAAGCAAAATTTATTGCACATGAAATAAAAAATCACTTATCAATAATAAATTTGTATTCAAAAATTTTTGAAAAAAGATTGCCCGATGTTTCAGCGGGTAATGAGGTAAAAGAATCAATTGAAAATGCTATAAAGAATATTAATAATGCCTCATCAAATATTTCTTATTTGATTAGTGATTTAAGATGTTTATCCTCTGTTTATTTAACGGAATTTAATGTTAAATCTTTAATTGATAATATAATTGAAAGTACTCTTCAAAGAGCTTTAACAAAAAATATTGAATTGATTTCTGATTTAAAAAATGATGTTATTATAAATTCAGATAAGACAAAATTGGAATGTATACTTATAAATTTAATATACAATGCAATAGATGCTTGTAAAAATAAGTGTAAAATTATAATATCAGTTCAAACAACGGATAATGAGCTAAAAATAACCGTAACAAATAACGGTGAAAAAATTCCTGATGAAATTCAACAAAAAATCTTTGAACCTAATTTTACAACAAAGCAAAAAGGAAACGGACTTGGCTTAGCATACTGTAAAAGTCAGCTTAAACTTCTTGACGGAGATGTTAAGTTATTACATTCAAATACAAAAGAAACGTCGTTTGCTGTTACTGTACATTTGAAGTAATTTTATAGCCTCTTTTGGTAAGTTCTGTTTGAATTTTTTCAAAGTGTTGAGTGTTTTTAGTTTCCATTGATATTTTTAAAAAACAATCATTAATATCGGTATTTTCACCGCCCTGATTGTGTCTAACTCTAATAACATTTGCACCTAAGTCAGCAATTATGGCTGATACTTCTTTTAGTTGTCCGGGTTTATCAAGAAGTTCAATTGTTAAATGAGAAAGCCTTCCTGTTTTTAACAAACCTCTGTTAATAACTCTGGAAAGTATATTAACGTCAATATTACCTCCTGAAATAATACATACCGTCTTTTTATTGTGAATAGGAAGTTTATTGAACATAGCAGCAGCAACGCTCAATGCACCTGCTCCTTCAGCAACCAGTTTTTGACGTTCCATAAGAGTTAGTATCGCAGAAGCTATTTCATCATCAGAAACGGTTACTATATCGTCAACATATTTCATACATAAATCGAAAGTAAGTTCTCCGGGACGTTTTACGGCCGTACCGTCGGCAAATGTGTGAACAACGGGAAGCTCAAGTATTTTTTTATTAATGTAAGATTGGTACATGCTTCCTGCACCTTGAGCTTGAACACCATATACTTTGCACGAAGGCTTAAGTTGTTTTATAGCCAGCGCAATACCTGCAATTAAACCGCCTCCGCCGATAGGAACTATAACTGCTTCAATTTGAGGTAATTGCTCCAGAATTTCAAGTCCTATTGTGCCTTGCCCTGCAATAACATCTTCATCATTAAAAGGATGAATAAATTCTGCATTAGTTTCTTTTTGATATTCACAAGCTGCATTATAAGCGTCGTCATAAACTCCGTCAATTAATTTTATTTCTGCTCCATATTTCCTTGTTGCTTCAACTTTTGAAATAGGGGCAGTTGCCGGGATAAATATTGTTGCTTTTATTCCGTTTTTTTGAGCTGCCAAAGCAACACCTTGTGCATGATTCCCTGCAGAACACGCTATAATCCCCTTTTTCTTTTGTTCTTCCGTTAACTTGGAAATTTTATAATATGCACCTCTAAGCTTAAAGGAGCCTGTATTTTGTAAATTCTCCGATTTTAAATATAATTCGCTTCCTTCAAGTAATGTTTTTGATAATATTAAATCTGTTTTTCTTGCCGCTTCTTTTAATACTATTGAGGCATCGTATATTTTTTCTATGTTTAACACGTCTTATTCCTTTATTTACTTATTTATTTTATTTAATAATGATGTAATATCTTTTTCCTGTTTAGAAATATTCTTATCGGAAGGAGAAAGTTTTTTTGCTTTTTTTATCCAATAATTTGCTCTCTTTAACTTTTTAATATCTTCCGAACATAAGTAATTATACTCATTAATATACGATAAATAAAGGGCAGGTGCATAATTTGTTTTGTTAAGCTTAAAAGCTTCCGTAAAATTAAGCTCTGCTTGCTCCATATCATCGTCTAAATAGTAATTATATGCTTTTAATATTAATTTGGTTTCATTTGAATCAGCAACATAAGTATTCAGGGTTAATTTTTTTTGTGCATTCATTACAAAAGTATATTTGTCTGTTGATTTCTTTATGCTGACTACATCAGAATTAAATATATTTGCTTGCCCTTGATTCTTAAGTGATTCTTTATCAATTAAAGAAATTTCTTTGCTAATATTGTTTATTCTTTCAAGGTTATCGGGATGTGAAGATTTTGCAGTATCAATATTAGGCAGTTTCTCAAAAAATTCAATGACGGATACTGCATTATCCGGATTATATCCTGCTCTTGCCATAATGGAAATAGCTTCTTTATCAGCTTCTAATTCCATTTCTCTTAATTTTTTATACAAACGATTAAGTTTTATATTTAAAGTTGAAATAGATGATAAATAAATTAATTCATTTTTTGAAGAAGAAGATTTTGCGTAATATTTTAATCCTTTTAATTTATGTTCAAGCTTGTCAATATTATATATAATTTTTGCGGATTTATTGGTATGGTTTAAAAGAAAATGTGCCATTTCATGGGATAAAACAAAAGCAACGGCATCCTTGTCATTATAAATACTATCATACAAGGCACTGTTAATTAAAATTAAATTAGCTGAACCGGCAGAAGCATTTACGTTTGTTGCCGTCCTTTTTATTCCTATTCTCCAGTTTTGATATTCCAGATTATTTGCTCTTATAATCTGTTCAAAAATTCTGTACAAATTATATTGATCATTGTTCAATTGATTTTTTATACTTGAGTACTTTTTATTATCGGCTGATATTTTTTGTTGATATTTGGTTTTATCCGTTTCTTTAATAATATATTTATCAAATATTTTAGGGTCTTTCTTTTTTATTGTTGTGTATTCGGTTGAATTACTAATGTTGGCATTTTCGTTTTGAGCAGAATATGCAGTATTTGAAAATAACAATAAAATAAAGCTTAATAAAAAAAGTCTTTTCATGTTTTCTCCTTTTATAAATATTTTAATAAATTCGATTATTAAAGTAAACATTACTCTTTATAAATTGACCCTGCAAACGGGATAACATATAATAAAATCAATAAAGATAATCGGAGAAAATATTATGGATTTTGAGAAAATCATCAATCTTGGTGTTAAAAAAAATATAATAAATGAAAATCAAAAGAATGAGTTGATTGAATTGTATAATCAAAATGACAGTGATTTTAAAAAAATATCAATAGTGGTAAAGATTTTATATTATATTGGCGGATTTATAATGCTTGCAGCCATGACAAGTTTAATGTCGGAAACAATACAGCACAGTACTTATACTGCTATACTGGTGCTTGGTATAATATATGAGATTTTATTTATAGGTGTAGGTGAATATTTATGGAGGAAAAATGAAAAACTTCCTGCCGGAATATTGTATTTTCTTTTTGTTGCCGCATTCGGTTTAATAACGATGGATGTAGAAAAGATGATTGGTTTTTTTCCTCATTTTTCAGATATGTATAAGTATTCAAATTATTGGGAAATGTGCAGATTCCCCGTAATCGTTTTATCAGTATTAACTATTACGGCAAATGGTATAATACAAAGATACAGACCTTCAACTATATTGGCATTACCTGTAATTTCCTGCTCATA
>CANROV010000056.1 GCA_947632315.1 Candidatus Gastranaerophilales bacterium | reverse complement strand
GCCTCAGGGTACTAAAATTCAGCTCCTTGCTCCTATTGTTAGAGGTAAAAAAGGTGAATATTCAAATCTTTTTGAAGAATTAAAGCAGGAAGGATTTGTAAGAGTCAGAGTTGACGGGAATATTTATAATCTTGATGAAGATGAAATAGAACTTGCAAAAACTCAGAAACATAATATTGAGGCTGTTGTTGACAGGCTTGTTATAAAAGATACCATTAAAGCAAGATTAACTGATAGTGCGCAGATTGCCCTTCAAAAGGCTGATGGGCTTTTAATTGTTGATGTTATCGGCTCAAAAGAAATGATTTTTTCTGAAAAATTAGCTTGCCCCAAATGCAATATAAGTTTTGATGAGCTTGCTCCTCGTATATTTAGTTTTAATAATCCGTATGGGGCTTGTCCTGCGTGTTCGGGCTTAGGCGCACATTATGAAATGGATCCTGATTTATTAATCCCCGATAAATCTAAATCATTGAACGAAGGTGCAATTTATCCTTGGGCAAAAACGGGGAATCAGTATTATCAGGATATTTTAAATTCCGTTGCTTCTCATTTTAATATTGATATGAATATGCCGTTTGAAAATTTACCTGATGAGCATAAAAATATTATTTTATACGGAAGCGGAAGTGAGTGTGTAAAGTTAAGATTCAAGGAATTTGGCGGAACAAGATACATTACTCAAACAAGACCTTTTTCAGGTGTTATTCCTTATTTTATGCATAAATATGAAGAATCAAATTCTGATGAAATAAGAGATTATATTCAGGAATATATGTCGCAGACCCCTTGCAGTGTTTGTAAAGGTGCAAGATTAAAACCTTTCCCCTTAGCAGTAACTATTATGGATAAAAATATTTATGATATATGTCTTATGTCCATAAAGGAGGCTTATAAGTTCTTTTCCGATTTATATCTTGAACTTGATGACTATAAATTAACAATAGCAAAACAAATTCTTGAAGAGATACAAGCAAGACTAAAATTTATGCTGGATGTAGGTTTGAATTACTTAAATCTTGCGAGAATGTCAGGCACGCTATCAGGCGGTGAAGCTCAGAGAATAAGACTGGCTACACAAATAGGAAGCGGACTTTCGGGAGTATTATATGTACTTGATGAACCTTCAATAGGCTTGCATCAATATAATAACGATATGCTTATTAAGACGCTTCTAAGACTTAGAAATCTTGGAAATACTTGAATAGTTGTAGAACATGATGAAGATACAATAAGAAGTGCAGACCATATTGTTGATATAGGGCTATATGCAGGTGTAAAAGGCGGTAAAGTTATTGCACAGGGCAGTCTTGAAGATATAATTAATTGTAAAAAATCTTTAACGGGTCAGTATTTAAGCGGAGAAAAATTTATTCCTATCCCCAAAAAACGCCGTGAAGGCAACGGTTATTACCTTGAAGTTAAAAATGCGCATAAAAATAACTTAAGAAATCTCGATGTAAAAATTCCGTTAGGTAAAGTAGTTGCGTTAACGGGAGTATCCGGAAGCGGTAAATCGACTTTAATGAATGAAATCATTTATCAATATTCTATACACAAATTAAACAGGAATAAGCCTAAACCTCAAGGTGTTGATGAAATTTTAGGATTTGAAAATATTGATAAAGTTATTTGTATTGACCAATCACCAATCGGAAGGACTCCAAGGTCAAACCCTGCGACGTATACCGATGTATTTACACATATTCGAGAACTTTTTGCAAAGACTCCTGAAGCAAAAATAAGGGGATACAATGCGGGCAGATTTAGTTTTAACGTTAAAGGCGGACGCTGTGAAGCTTGTAAAGGTGACGGTTTAACAAGAATTGAAATGAATTTTCTTTCTGATGTTTATATCAAATGTAATGTATGTAAAGGCCAACGCTATAACAGAGAAACTCTTGAAGTCAAATATAACGGGAAAAATATTTCTGATGTTCTTGAAATGACTATATCTGAAGCTTTAGATTTTTTTGAACATATACCAAAAATAAAAACAAGACTTCAAACCTTGAATGATGTAGGATTAGGTTATATGAAGCTAGGGCAGAGTGCTACCACTCTTTCAGGCGGCGAAGCACAAAGAATAAAGCTGGCAAGTGAGCTTAATAAACGTGCTACCGGAAAAACATTATATCTTTTGGATGAACCAACCGTTGGGCTTCACTGGTATGATTTGGATAAACTCATAAAAATTATTAATAAACTTGCAGATAGCGGAAATACTATATTAATAATAGAACATAATCTTGATTTAATTAAGACTGCTGACCATATTATAGATTTAGGCCCCGGAGGCGGTGATGAAGGCGGATGTATTATTGCTGAAGGAACTCCTGAGCAAGTTGCTCAAGTAAAAAAATCTTATACCGGACTTTATCTTAAAAAAATGCTTGAAGACAAAAAATAAACAGGTATTAATACCTGTTTATTTGATTATGTTAAATTATTTTATGTTTTGTTTATATTATGCCGGAGAAGCCCCGTAAGTATGTTCTTTTTGATTTTTAGTCTGTTGTAATAAATCATGAGATTTATTATTTATTCTGCTGCTGAGAACACTGCCTGTAATTAAGGATGCTAATGCTAAACTAAAGGCAGAATTTACTTTTGTCTTTTTTAAATTCTTTTGTATATTTGGATTTTGTTTAAATAATTTACCAAATTTTTCTGTATTTTTTTCAAATGCGGAAATAAATTTTTTATGGTCAAATTTTGTATTCGTATTTTTCAGCTTATTTATTGCTTTTTTTAACTCATTATTAAAATTATTTTTATTATTTTTAAATAACTTATATTGTCTTAACATAGTACCACTAATAGCACCTGCACCGACTCCGGCCATTCCTAATGCCGCTATTCTTTTTTTATCTTCTTTCGGTGCATCAATAAATTTACCTATTAACTTACCTATTGTACCGCAAATTACCGGAAGGCTTGTAATGAATAATGCTATTCCTGCCGCTATTCCTATAGTTTTACTTTTGCCAAGAGCTTTTGCTTCTTTTGCTCCAATTTGGTTTACATATACATCATTAAACAGTATGGTTCCAATACCGGCCATACCTGCTGCTATTCCTATTTTTTTACCTGTTTGTGCGGCACTTATTTTCTTTACAGGTTGATTAGCGTCTATTTTTGATATTTTAGCCATAATTCTTTCCCTTTACTTTGCTATTATTAAAACATATCAAAAAATTTATTGACACTTTTAGTAAAAATGTTAATAAAATTTAACAAAAAAAGAGAGAACCATTAAGGTTCTCTCTTTTTGTTTCTTATTTTTGATTTATTTTTGAATATCTTTAACGCTTAAAGCAATTCTGTGTTCTTGAGGGGTGAATTTTTTTATTAATACTTCTATTTCATCCCCTACGTTGTATATGTTAAACGGATTTGCATTAGCAGGCTCCATTTCCGCAGAAGGTAATAATGCTTCAACGCCCGGGTAAATATTAATAAATGCACCAAAAGAAGTAACTTTATTAACCGTACCTTTTATAACTTGTCCTTCTTGAAATTCATTTTCTATTGATTCCCAAGGATTTTCGCCCATTCTCTTTAAGCTTAAACTGATACGTTTTGTATCCATATCTATTTTTAAGATTTTTACTTCAAGCTCTTGCCCTAAAGAAATAACATCAGAAGGATGTTTTATTCTCTGCCATGAAATTTCAGAGATAGGAAGCAATCCGTCAACGCCGTTAATATCAATAAAACCTCCGAAGTCTGCAATTCTGACAACTTCGCCTTTTACTACCGAACCGACTTCTAAATTAGAAATAATTTCGTCAACAACTTGTTCTCTTTGTTCAGCAACAGCTTGTCTTTGAGATAAAATTAGTTTATTTCTTTTAGCGTCAGCTTCAAGAACTTTTACTTCTATATCTTGTCCTATTAATCCGTCAAAAGGTGCGCCTGTTCTTAACTGGCTTGCAGGAATAAATCCTCTTAAATCGTAAATTTCAACTATTACTCCGCCTCTTACGTTCATTACAACTTTTGCCGTGATTGTTTCATTATTATATTTTGCGTTTTGAAGTTCTTGCCATGCTTTTGCACAAGATAATTTTTTAAGTGATAATACTATTCTTCCGTTTTCATCATCAGTTTCTTCTTTTAGTATGTAAAATTCTTTTACATCGTTTATAGCAATATATTCAGAATAATCTCTTTCATTAACCTGATTATTGGTAATTTCTCTATTTGGAAGAAAAGCTTCTGTTTTTGCACCTATATCAACTAAGAAACCATCGTTTTCTTGTTTTATTACGATACCTTTTACAACATCAGCTACAGAAAATTTGTAATTGTAGCTTTCTTCAAGTAATCTGACGAATTCGTCTTGTTCATTCATTGTGTTTGCCATTTATTTTATGTCCTTTCTTATATTTTTTCTATTTCTTCAATAACATTTTTTATTATATTTTCAGGAGTTGAGGCACCTGCTGTTACTCCTATATTTTGTGATTTCCTTATTAATTCTTTATATTCATTTAAATCGTCGGCTGTTTCAATGTGGATTGTTGCTGTTATCCCTTTTAAAATTTCAGCAAGATGAGTTGTGTTGGCGCTCTTTTTACTTCCTACCACAACCATTAATTCTGATGTTTTGGCAAGTTCTCTTGCTTCTTGCTGGCGCATTGATGTGGATTTACATATTGTATTGAATACCTTTAATTCACTTGATAAAGGTATTAAATAGTTAATAACTTCTTGAAGTAATTCTAATTTTTGAGTGGTTTGTATTACTACTCCGACTCTTTTATGCTCTTTTATTTTATTTGTAATTAGTTTTAGTGAGTTTAAATCAGGTATTACAATGACGTTATCGGAATACATTTGAGCATTTGCTTTTATAGCAATTACTTCAGGGTGTTCGGGCTTGCCTAAAATCAATACAAGGAAATCTTCCTGTGCTAATTGAACAGCTTTTTGCTGAACTTTTTTTACGTCGAGGCAGGTTAAATCTACCACCTCAAAGCCCTTATCCGATATTTCTTTAATTTTTTGAGGTGCCATTCCATGGCTTCTTACTATACAAATTCCTGTTTCATTATCAGGAAGTTCGTCTACTGTACGGATTCCTAATTCTTCAAGCTCTTTTATAACGTGAGAATTATGGATTAATTCGCCTAAAACCCATACCTTTTTTGATTCATTTTCAAGTTTAATTTTTTTTGTCGTTTCGACCGCTCTTTTTACACCATAGCAGAAACCTGCACCTTGAGCTAATTTTATATTTTTTTTCAGTGGTTTAAACTTCCGTTCTTTAGACTAGCGCAAATTTAATTTTACGCCGTACTCAACTTATATCATGAACAGTTTTTATTTGCAATCTATCTATTGTACTTATTATGTATTGCAATTATTGAATCAAAAATTAATGCAATCAAAATAAGTATAATACTTATGGGAATATAAGCGTCTGCAAAATACCAAAGAAAATTAATAATACTATTAGGCAGGCTCGGTAATAATCTCAGAATCATACATCCTAAATAACATATATCGGCTGCCCAAAATGGGAATAATATACCAATAAAAACTAAAAATCGTAATGTGTAACTAAATTCTTTCATTAATAATATCCTTTAAACATTTTTTTGTTGTTTCATATCCGATTTTACAGATTTCTTTCTTTTTTTTATCGGTTAAAAAGAAATCCGTAAATGAAACACCTTCAACATCGATTTTTATAATGTTGATTTTATCGGTTTTATAATCTATTGAGGCTTGATTATCTATAATATAGGCAGTTGAATTTATAATGGAATTAACCATTTTTACTGGGTTTTTGGATATTTTATTTTTGCTTCCGCCAGTTATTCTAAATTCTAATATATAGTCATGTTGAATTTGAGGTATAACTTTAAAAATCGGACATCCTCTAGCTATATCGCCATCAATTAAATTTTTGCTATCATAATTAAATGGAGGAAGTAAAAACGGCATAGCTGATGACGCTCTTAGTGCTTTTGCTATCTCAAATTCAGGAGCCGTATATTTTGAAAATACTTTTATTTGTGAGGTTTCAAGCTCTAATGCCGTAACATAAATATCTTTTTCAACATCTTTAAAGCAAACGGAAGGCATTTTGCCTTTTTTATAATTTTGCGCGTAAAACTTTTGCTCTATTTTCTCTCTCAGCCAATTTAAATATTTTTCTCCTCTTGAAACGGCAAGATTTGAAAACATATTAAAATTAAAATCAGTAAAGAGTCTTGCTAAATTAAGTGCGTTTATTTCTTCTTCTATCTCTTGCGCACTGTATCCGAGTGCATAAAATACAACCATTAATGAACCGATAGATGAACCTGTATAAGTCTTTATTTGAATATTTTCTTCTTCCAACGCTTTTAATACACCCGCATAGCATAAGCCCCTGACTGAACCGCCGGTAAATATCAAGTTAATGTTTTTATGCATATAATTTTCTATTCATTTTTATTTATATAAATAGTCTAGCACTCAACAATTAACTATTCAACATAATTATTCTAAATTTTACAAAAGTTTATAATAGTTAACCATTCAACTATTATAAAGTTTATTTATTTTTTTATTTAATTTTTTTATTTTTTATTGGAAAGCCAATGCCTTAATATATTTTCCAGATTTTCAATATCATTTGTTTTAAGATTCTCGGTTATCTTATCAGTTTCTTTAATATAAACAGGCCAGATATCATCTAAAAGTTTTGAGGCTTTATCGGTAATTTTAATAAGATTTACTCTTCTGTCATTTTCTTTTGCATTTCGTGTTATCAAACAGTCTTTTTCAAGTTTATCAAGAAGTTTTGTAATATTTGAGGGGGTAACAAGCAGTCTTTTACTTATTTCATTCTGTTGAATACCTTCATTCCCTCCTATATGTTTTATAATCATTAATATGTTAAATTTGGATATATTCAGCTCGTATTTTGATAATAGTGCGTCAAGCCGGCAGGATATAATATTCCAAACCAAGCTTAAGGAATATAATACTTTTCTGTTTGTGCTGTCATCTTTATAATAAAAATCAATATTTTTGTTCATAATTATCCTTTTTTATTATACAAAAAAATAGTTTATTATTCAATAATACTTGTTGGCAGAAAATAAAAAATTTGCTATAATACCTTGTGTTAGAGTGGTAAATAGAGGTATTTTTATGAGTCTAGGTATGATTATTTTTTTAGCTTTAATGGCTATAATTCTCATTTGGTATGTGTCAATATACAATAATGGAATTAGGTTGCGTCAGTACGTTAGAGAAGCATTTTCAACAATGGATGTTTACTTAAAAAAACGTTGGGATTTAATTCCTAATTTGTTGGAAACGGTTAAGGGTTATGCAGCACACGAAAAAGGCGTGTTTGAACAAGTTACGGAATTGAGAAGCACTAATTATGGCGGTTTAAATTCTGCTCAAAAAATTGATATTAACCAAAAATTGGATATTGGTATTGCTAAACTATTGGCAGTCGCTGAAAATTATCCTGATTTAAAAGCAAATCAAAATTTCGCTATGCTTATGGAGCAGCTTGCTAGTGTTGAAAATGATATTGCTAATTCAAGAAAATATTACAACGGCACTGTAAGAGAACTTAATACATATACGGAAGTTTTTCCGTCTAATATAATTTGCGCAATTTCAGGTATAAAATCTGAAAAAATGTTTGAAATTAATGAAGCACAAAGAGAAAATGTAAAGGTTCAATTCTAATGAAAAAGATAATTTTAGTTTTATTTGCATTCTTTTGTAACTTATTTTTTATAAGTTGTGCAAATGCGGAAAATTTTGTAATTGATAATTATGATGTCAATTTAAATGTAAATGAAGACAGAAGTGTCAATATAACGGAAAATATTGATACCTTCTTTACAAAGCAGTCACATGGTATTGTTAGAACAATTCCTATTAAAAACAAAATCATAAGAGAAGACGGAACTGAAAATAATGAGTTTTCCAAAGTTACGGATATTGAAGCTACTCAATTCAATTCTAAATTTGTTTATGGGAACAATGTTGTAATAAAATTAGGAAATGCTGATAAATTAATAGAAGGCAGACAGAATTATAATATAAAATATAAATATTATGCCGGAAATGATAAAGTTAGGGGCAAGGATGAATTTTATTTTAATATAATCGGAACGGAATGGGATACTCCAATTAATAAAGTCCATTTTACGGTTACTTTGCCAAAAGAATTTGATGCAAGTAAGGTAGGATTTTCAATGGGAACAAAGGGTGTGTCCGGATATAATCCTGAACATCTTGTATTTAATATTAACGGTAACACTATACAAGGTGAAAGCCTTAGACCGCTTAATCCTAAAGAAGGCATAACCATTAGAATGGAGCTTCCTGATAAATATTTCACCCAAACACTTGGGTTTGAAGCTTATATGATTATATTAACAATAATTCTTATGTTAATCCCCGTTACTATGTGGGCGATGTTCGGAAAAGATGACCCTGTTACTCCTGTTGTTAATTTTACTGCACCTGAGGGAAGAAATAGTGCAGAGGTTGAAGTTGAGTATTCAGGTATTTCTACCGCTAAGGGTATTACTTCTTTAATATTTTATTTGGCTAGTAAGGGCTATCTGGAAATTGAAGATGACGGTATTTGTTATGTTATTAAAAAGTTAAAGCAGTATGATGGTGATAATGCCGCAGAAAAAGCTTTAATGGCAGCTTTGTTTACAGGGGATAAAGAGTCTGTTACACAAATTGAGATTGAAGCAAGTTCTACATTTTGTTTGTATGCTACAAAAATCAGAGAAAGTTTAAACAGACTGAAAACCAAATTATTTGTAAAAGATTCTTGCAGTTTTGGAAAACTTTCTGTAATCATTGTAGCTATTTTGGCTATTTTCGGATTGTTTTTATATACTATTGCGGGATATTCTTTTGATTTATTATTTAGCCCGAATGCATTTATTCTTATATTCCCGATAATTGCTGTTGCTGTATTTATATTGATGGCTTCATCAAAAAATATAGTATTAATCTTATTTGCAACTGTATGGAGTTTAGGATTCGGAGGAATACCTACAGCCATGCTTCTGATGGAGGGCTTGTTAAAAGTAGACAGTAATAATTTACCCGTATTACTTGTTCAATTGGCTTCTATTGTAGCAAGTATAATTTGTCTTGTTAATATGCCAAAAAGAAGCCAAAAAGGAAGAATGGCTCTGGGTCAGCTTTTAGGATTGAAAAAATATTTGGAAGTTGCAGAAAAAAGAAGATTGCTTTCTATTATGGAAGAAAATCCGAATTATTGCAGTGAAATATTACCTTTTGCTTACGTACTTGGGGTTGCGGATAATTTAATAGATACAATTGACGGCTATGATAATTATAAACCTGCATGGTACAGAGGTAATTTTACAAAAAATCGATTTAAAACATTTTCAAATTCACTGCAAAGTTCAGCAGTGCCGGTAAGCAGCGGTTCATCCGGAAGCGGTTATCACAGAGGAGGACACGGACACTCCGGCGGAGGACGTTCCGGGGGCGGTCACGGTGGTGGCGGCGGACACTCCTGGTAAACTTTGTTTCTCTTTCCCTGTACCCACCTCCCCTTATCTCTATATGTTTTCAGGCAAATAATGTTACAAAACAAACGCACTAACTTGGTGGGGATAATTTAGCAGGTAAGTGAACCGAGCGAAATTAAGTATTGACCGAGCTAAATTATAAGAGCCTGAATGAGTGTGAACTAAAATTAAAGAATAACAGGCTTGAAAAAATTTTTTTCAAGCCTGTTTACTTCAAAGTGAAGTACATAATTAAATATATAAGTAGTTTAATCAGAAAAATCGGGTAAAAAAATGAATCAAAGTGAAATTGAAGTTAATATTATTACACAAGAAGAAGCCAATAAAATTTCTGAATATGATATAGACGAAATTATTTATGATTACGACAGTCAAATTGATATGCTGTCAAGTCATGCAGATAAATATGATTATATTGTATCAATTGCTTCAGGTTTGTTATGCGGTTGTCTTGATTTATTTTGGAATGGAGAATTTAATTTATCACGAGGCAGGGCTATTGCATGTGATGAGGCGGAAAAATTTGTAATAAATACCGCAAAGAAATTTGGGTGTAAAAAAGTTGATTTACAGTCAGCTGTGAAATTTTTGGAAGATAAATTTCCCATACCCTCAGACGGAAATACTCCTGGTTTCGGAGGTGGTTTACAGCACCATTTGCGTGATTTTTCTCATCATCCTACTATTTTGGGATTATTATTTTCAATGCTGACTCAATTTACGGGTAAAACGTATGGAACAGATACTCTTGGAAAATTTATTATTTTAGATGTTCCTGAATCAAGCAAAAGATATATCGGACAAGACCCAATCAAAAAGATTATTTACGGTACTTTTTATTGGTTTTTCCATTTGGTTAGTGATATGGCGGGTTCAAGTGCTTCTGCAGGAATTAGCGGAGGAACGGGTATCCCCGGCCCGATTCTTTCAATGGCAAAAGAATTATCAGCTTTACCTGTTTTTAAAAATAATAACAAGAATCTTTTATCGGAATTTCTTGCAAAACTGTTTAATGGTACTATATTTATGAAACGTGATGCATCCGGCAATATTATAAAAGAAAGTATTGTTAAAACGGATTTAAGAGGCGAATTAGGCGTGGGAGTTGAGCTTTTGCGCCAATCAATTCCGGTTATTGCTAATGAATGCATAGTAAGGATATTTTACTTCTTAAGGCGATTATTAAAAGAGATAAAAAATAAAAATATTCGCACTCTTGATGATTTTAAAAAAATTGATTGGGATAAAGTAAAGCCTGCAGGTAGTCCCACTTTAAAAAGAATGCTTACAATTTCAACCGGAGTTTATACTTCAGTTAATGTGACAGCAGCAATAATGACTAAGAAAGTTAAGCTCGTTATAAGGGTCGGAAACCTTAGATTCCTTTTGGCTCTGACTGATGA
>CANROV010000055.1 GCA_947632315.1 Candidatus Gastranaerophilales bacterium | reverse complement strand
AGCTATATACAAGTTTAACTAAGCTTTAAACCGGCTATGCCGGCGCTTTGTATCTCACTTAAGTTCTCGTCTTACAGGAAAATAATAATCTAAAAATGATAAACTCCTCAGGTAAGACAGCTACGGCTTTGCCTTCGCATACAAGCTCACACGCTTCGCCACAGCTCAGCGGTTCGTTTTGTATCTCACTTAAGTTCTCGTCTTACAGGAAAATAATAATCTAAAAATGATAAACTCCTCAGGTAAGACTCGAACTTACAACCCTTCGGTTAACAGGGGCTTTTTTAGGTCTTTTTGTGAGTTTACCTGATATTATCTGATATTACTTTAACCCTTTTATATCAATACTTTCGACCTTGTTTGATGATGATTGATTTTTTCCGACAATTTATGATTTTAATATCATAAAGGGGGGGGGGAAATAAGGGGGAAGTTTTTATCAAGTTTCTATTTATTTTTAAAGATCAACATAAGACCATTTTATCATAAATTTTTAAAATTTTTCAAAAAATATTTTATATCTATCTATATAACATTTTGTATGTTTATTTATCAGTTACAATTAGTTTCATCTTGTAAAATTCTTCTTTACTTAAAGGACAAAATGCTATATCTTTTATAGAACCTATTGATAAAGTTATAGGAGTTTGTTTATTATTTTGAGATATTGCAATTCTAAATTCATTTTGATAAGAAAATGTGTTCAATTTTTTAAAACACCCCATTCTTCCTGAATAATTATTGGGGTTTATATACTCAATATGACCAGTATTAAATTTCCAATTATTTTCATTTAATTTATTTTTTAATCTTTCTAAAAATTTAACTGCATCATAAATTAATACAACATAGTCTTTACCATTTGCAAAATTTCTTTCGTCTATTAACAAATTATTTTTTAAAGTCCAATTAACATCAATATATGTCATACTATACAAATGAGAATATACATTCCTGTTTTCATTATAAGCTACTGACTGTGTTCCATTTTCTCTTGTAAGTGGGAATGTATTATATCCGTCACTTATTATTAAATTTATATCATTAAGTCCTTCTCCTGCGTAATATTCAGTTGTAGCTTCATATATATCAGACCTTCCATCGCCATTATCTTCAAGGTTTATAAAATAGTTAAAAGTATTAAAATACAAAAGACCTTCATTATATAACATATCCATGTGTTTTTTTTCACCAAATTTTAATAATCCTACATAATCTTTATTCACAATTCTTTAATACCCTTAATTTATTACATTTTTAAACATATTTATGTTATCACACATTTATATAAATGTAGATTTAAAGAATAAAATAAATTCAAGTAGAGAATGGAAAAAGTATAATACGGAATATACTTTGTGCTAAAATATGCAAATAATGGAAGAAGAAAAAGAGAAATTTCAGTCAGTATATTCGGCCTTTGTCGCATCAAAAAGGCTTGAAGATATAGCAGACGATAAAAATTTTTTGCCGGTATATGCTTCATCGAATGCAAGTATTTTCCCGTATCAAATAATGGCTGCTCAGTTTGCTTTACGTAGTGATTATTTAAAAGGATGTATTTTATGTGATGAAGCAAGTTTGGGTAAAACTTATGAAGCCTTACTCGTTGTTTGTCAAAAATGGTTTGAGGGAAAAGAAAATATACTTATAATATTACCCAATAATCTTACAAATCAATGGTTTAGGAAATTAGAAAAGGATTTTCCGACAATACCGTATAAATTTTGGAATAATACGAAAACAATCCCCGAAGAAGTAGGAATAAAAATAACTACTTATGATATTGCGATAAGATATTATGAACGAGTAAAAGAGATTGACTGGGATATAGTTGTATTTGATGAAGCTGATATTTTGGCAAGAAATGAAAATAAATCGGTACAGATATTAAAAGAAGCGGTAGGAAAAGCCTACAAACTGCTTTTAACTCCTACACCAATAACAAAAAGTATAATGGATATATACTGGCTTATATGGTTTATAGATGAGAGTGTGTTACCTGATGCAGATTGGTTTTATAAAAGATATTATAGAAAGAGTGAGAATTATCATGAATTGACAGAGTGGGTATCACAATTTTGTTTTAGAACATTAAAATGTCAAACCACAGATTATGTAAATTTTACAAAGAGAATACCTATAACTATAAATTATAAATTGCTTAAAGAAGAAAAAGACTTATATAAATTAATTTCTGCATATATATTATCTGATGATAAATCAGCATATCCTGAAATAGATAATTATAATTTGAATTTACTTCTTTTTAAATCATTATCATCATCACCGGATGCATTTGTTAATTTACTAAATGCACCGATTAAAAGGTCATACGGACATGAAAAAGCTGTATTAGAAGAAATACAATCACTTGCAGAAAAAATCCGTATTAATTCAAAAACAGAAGAATTATTAAAAATTTTAAATTCTGCATTCAATCATTTAAAAACAATGAAGATAAAAAGAAAAGCGATAATATTTGCAGAAAACAATCTTACACTTGATTATTTGTACAGAGCCTTTAAACAAGCAAATTTTGAGGTTATAAAATACAAAGATAATGAAAGTATAGAGCAGTTTCGATTTTTTGATAATATCGAAATATTAATTGCTAATGATGAAGCTGCAAAAGGTATAGATTTAGAATTTTGTCCTATTATTGTAAATTATGATTTACCTTATGATTCTATAAAATTGGAGCAAAGAATATGTCGTTGTCATAGACAGGGGCAAAAATCAGATGTACTTGTAATAAATATGTTGAGCAAAGAAAATTTTGCAGATGTCCGTATTTTGGAATTAATAAATAAAAGGACTTTGCAATTTAACGGCATTTTTGGAATGTCTGATGATATTGTTGGTAATTTTGATACAAAAATCAAAGAAATTTTAAAAGAAATAAGACATAAAAATGAAATTGAACAATCATTCAATGATAATTTAAAAGAGCATAAACAAACGAATGAAATTATAACAGAAAATGCGGAAAATATTTTGTTTACGACTTTTACAAAATCAATATCTGATAAATTCACTGTAAGTCCTAAATATATAGAAGAAGCAACAGAGAAAATAAACAAAGATTTTTGGGAAGTAATAAAGTATTTTTTCTCATACCAAAATAAATATTATATTGTTGAAGATGAAGAAAAAACAATTACAAAGATAAATAAAGAATCTGATGAAATAATATTTTATTATTCGGGGAAAGGATATAAAGGGAAAGAGAGATACGGAATAAAAAAAGATTTTAAACCGGGATATAACAGGATTACATTAACTTCGCCTATTGCAAAAGGTATATTTAACCAGTGGAATTGGCGATATGGTGATATGGCGAATATTTATGTAAATGAAGAAATAGAACCTTGTCAAATTGGTTTTTATTGTATAGGAATAAAATCAAAAGACGGATATGAAACTTCAAAACATATATTAATCGGTCAAACACAAACAGGTGAAATTATTTCTGAAGAAAAATGTAAAGAGATATTGAAATATAATATAGTAAAAATTGAAGAACACTCATACACAAATACTGATTTTTATAATCGTCTTTCATTGATTGAAGATTTAGACAATAAAATTGATAAAAATAAATACATAGAAGAATATATTTCAAGCAAACAAGGTTCTTTTGCTTATGAAATTGAGAAATTAAAAATGCTTTCGGGTAGGAAGAAGTCTGAACTTGAATTTAATTTAAAGGACTTAAAAGCAGAAATTGAAAGAATGAAAAAAGAAAGCAAAAATACAAACACATCAATATGGGAAGAATTGGGAAATACAAAGCAATTAAAACTAAAACAAAAAGAACTAATGAAAAAAGAAGAAAACTTATTTTTTGATAAAGCACAAATAGATGCCGATACTGAAAAAGAAATAGCAGAACTGACAGAAAAACAACATTTTCGAGTGGTAACGAATTGTTATTTTAAGCTGAATTATTTTAACTTCGATTATTTAAAATCGCAAGAATAATTATATTTAGAACATATTTGCATATTTTTATGGTAAAATAGACCTCGTAGGGCAGTTCCTTGATAGTGAATCCTTTACTTATACACGACAAACTCTTTACTGTGCAAGGTGTATAGAAAGGAGGAAGCTATGACAAAACAAAAAATGTTAGAAATAATAAAATATGCCCTTCTGGTCATAGGGCATATCTGTTTAGTTATTTCTAACTTATTGTAGGGACTGTGCGAGAGGTCTATGACCTCTCCCCTACTCTTATATTTTATCACACAAATTAACACTTTTCAATATTTTCAAACAGTATTGTTATTTTATGTTAAAATTATTATGACAGGTAACGGGGTTATTTTATGAGTATGGAAAAGGTTTCAGGCTTCAGTAAAGACATAGAATTAACGGAAAAAGAGAAATTGAAATCGGTTTTTCCTCAATGTTTTAATGAAGGGAAATTAGATATAGATAAATTATTAAATCTTTGCGGTGAATATATAGATAACGATTTTGAAAAATATAAATTTGAATGGAAAGGTAAATCCGACTGTTATAAGATTGCAGGAAAAAGATCAACCGGAACTTTAAGACCATGCGTTGAAGAAAGTGTAAATTTTGAAGATACACATAACCTTTATATCGAGGGCGATAATCTTGAAGTATTGAAATTATTACAAACCTCATATTTCGGCAAAGTTAAAATGATTTATATAGATCCGCCTTATAATACGGGAAATGATTTTGTATATGAAGATGATTTTAAAGATCCTATGGCAAGATATAAAGAGGTAACAGAGCAAACGACAAAATCAAACCCCGAAACAATGGGAAGATTTCACACAAACTGGTTAAATATGATGTTTCCACGATTAAGGTTAGCTTCAAATCTATTAAGAGATGATGGAGTAATATTTATTTCTATTGATGATAACGAAGTAACGAACTTACGCAGACTTTGTGATGAAGTTTTTGGTGAAGAAAATTTTGTTGCTTTATTACCACGAGTTACAAAAAAAGCCGGTAAATCAACTGACAACATAGCAATTAACCATGATTTTTTATTAGTATATGGGAAATACAAAGATAATATAAATTTTAACTTACAGAACCATACTGATGAAGGTTTTAAAAACAAAGATGAATTTTTTGAAACAAGAGGCTTATATAAATTAAATCAAACTCTTGATTATGATAGTTTACAATATAGTCCAAGTCTTGATTATCCATTAATAATAAATGGCGAAACCTTTTATCCTGGTGGAAGTGAAGAAAAATATAATGAAAGAAAATCAGGAAATTATAGTAGAGCAGATTGGGCATGGCGATGGAGTAAAGAACTTGTTGATTTCGGGTACAAAAATGGCTTTATAGTTATAAAAAAATATGATAATTATTCAAGGATATACACAAAAACCTATCAAAACGTAACTATTGAGAAAAATAATCAAGGTTTTGAAATTAAAACAATAGAAAGAAAAAAACCTCTATCTTCTTTAGAATTTACTGAAAATGAATTTTCTAATGATAATGCAAAAAAACAATTAAGTAATTTATTTGAATTATGCCCTTTTGATTATTCAAAACCAATATCATTGATAAAATTTTTAGTTAAATTTACAACAAATGATAGTGATATTATTCTTGATTTTTTCTCCGGTTCAGCAACGACAGCAAATGCAGTAATGCAATTAAATGCGGAAGATAACGGCAATCGTAAATTTATTATGATACAATTACCCGAATTGTGTGAGCAAAAAACTGAAGCATATAAGGCAGGGTATAAAAATATTTGCGAAATAGGCAAAGAAAGAATAAGACGTGCCGGAAAGAAAATATCGGAGCAAAATCCGAATGTTGATACAGGGTTTAAGGTTTTAAAACTCGATACATCAAACCTTGCACAATGGGATAATTCCCCTGCCGAACAATACGGGGATATATTTGCAAGACTTGATGATGTTGAACACTCCGTAAAATCAAACAGAAGCGATATGGATGTTGTATATGAAGTTATGCTCAAACTCGGTTCACCGTTAGACAACAAAGTTATTCCCGTTAATATAAACGACAAAAAAGCATACGCAATAGGTGAAGATTATAGAGTGCTTGTATGTATTGATTACGGAAAAGACGGAATAACACCCGAAGATATTGAATTTATGTGTGATAAATATACACCTGCAAAAATCGTTTCAACAGAAAGTGCATTTAAAGACGATACCGCACTTTCTAATGCACACTACATTCTCAAAGACAGAGATATTGATATAAAACTTTTATAAGGAATAAATTATTGAATATTGTATTTTCAGATTTATTAATAAAATTTTTTGAGAAAGAAGAATGGGCTACAAATTTTCTTGACGGTAATTTGTATATGAATAAAGCAAAAAAATTTATTACTGAAAATAATAATTTTCGAGGGGATGAATATGAAGGTTGTCAAGTTACAGATATAAAAGAAACAATATATATAAAAATTGAACGTCCTTCAAAAGATGAAATAATATTGCCTTTAATGCCTACAAGTATGGTTAAACAAAGTTTTCAAGGAGCAGATAATGTTCCTGTTTTTTGTGCTTCGGCATTAAATAATAAAATTATTCAAGAAATTGATAAAAATAAGTACAAATTCAATGATGAATACATTAATTATATGGCTCAATTTGGGAAATATGCAGTTGTTTTCAACAAAAAAGAATTTATAGATAAAATAGATTTTTTTGGGAAAGAACATAATATACCATTTTTATCGGGTGATGTTGAATATAAACCGTATGATGAAAGAGTAAAAAAGTTTTTAACAAATAAAGAACAATACGAAATGTTTTTTTCAAAATATATAACAAAAGAAAGAAATTATGACAAACAAAATGAATGGAGATGTGTTCTTTGTAATACAAAATTCATTGACAAAGAAATGGATCATGCAGATATAAATATCGGCAAATTTGAATATGCTCGAATGGTTCCGATAGAAATACTCGCTGAATCACTAATTTATATACAAGAATAAGGAATAACAATATTGAAATTACAGTTTAAAAATCAAGAATTTCAAACAGATGCAGTAAATGCGGTTGCAGACCTGTTTAAAGGACAGGAAAAAACTACAATGACTTTTTCGGTTGAAACAAATGTCGGCCCTATGAATTTACAATTAAAAAATACATCCGTATGTAACCGAATTTTGATTGATAATGATACTTTAATTTCAAATATGCACAAAATTCAAAAGCGGCAAAAACTTCCCATTACCCGTGAATATGATAAAAAACAATATTCGATAGAAATGGAAACGGGAACGGGTAAAACCTATGTATATACAAAAACAATTCTTGAACTCAATAAAAGATACGGTTTTACAAAGTTTATAATTGTTGTGCCTTCCGTTGCAATTCGTGAGGGTGTTAAAAAATCTTTTGATGTTACGAAAGAACATTTTGCAAATTTGTATGACGGTATTCCCTACCGATATTTTATATACAATTCCTCGAAACTGTCTGATGTAAGACAATTTGCGACATCATCAACAATAGAAATTATGATTATTAATATTGATGCGTTTAAAAAAGCGGAAAATATCATTAATCAGGAACAAGACAAATTAAACGGCGAAGCGGCAATAAATTATATTAAAGACACAAGCCCCATTGTTATTATTGACGAACCGCAATCGGTTGATAACACTTCGAAAGCAAAAGAAGCAATAGAATCATTAAATCCGCTTGTTGTACTTCGTTATTCCGCTACACACAGAGAAAAAATAAATCTGTTATATAAATTAACTCCCGTTGATGCCTACCAAATGGGATTGGTTAAACAAATTTGTGTTTCATCAAACTATGTCGAAAACGATTTTAATAAACCGTATATTCTTTTAAAATCAGTTTCAAACGAAAACGGATTTTCCGCAAAAATTGAAATGGATATTGCCAATAAAGAAAATAAAGTTGAAAGAAAGACAATCACGGTAAGACAAGGTGATGATTTATTTAAAATATCGGGTGAACGTGAATTATATCAAGACTATACAATAGAAGGTATTGATTGCACAAAAGGATTTGAATGTATAGAATTTTCAAACTCCGAAAAACTTGATTTGGGAAAATCAATCGGAAGTATTGACGAAAATATAATGAAACGTGCTCAAATATACAGAACAATAGAAACACATCTTGAAAAAGAACTTCGCTATCACGAAAAAGGAATAAAAGTTTTATCGTTATTCTTTATTGATGAAGTAAAAAAATATCGCACGGAAACAGGCGAAAAAGGCATATATGCCGAAATGTTTGAAGAATGTTATAACGAATTAATCAATAAACCTCGTTATGAAATAATTAAAACTTGGTTTAATACAGATGTTGAAAAAGCACATAACGGATATTTTTCACAGGATAAAAAAGGTGTATTGAAAAATACAAAAGGCGATACACAGGCTGATGATGATACATATAATACGATTATGAAAGATAAAGAATGGTTATTATCTTTTGATTGTCCTTTAAGATTTATATTCTCACACTCGGCATTAAAAGAGGGTTGGGATAATCCGAATGTATTTCAAGTTTGTACTTTAATCGAGCAAAAATCAACATTTACATGCCGCCAAAAAGTCGGCAGAGGTTTAAGACTTTGCGTAAATCTACAGGGTGAACGAATAGAAGATAGAAATGTAAACATTTTGCACGTTATGGCAAACGAAAGTTTCTCGGAATTTGCAAGTAAACTTCAAAAAGAAATTGAAGATGAAACAGGCATGAAGTTTGGTGTACTTCAATTAAGTTCGTTGATTGATTTAACTTGGCAAGAACAGGTGGAAATTGAACATCAAATGAACGAATTTGATGCACAAATGACATTGGGAGCATTAATGACCGAAGGTGTTATTGATAATGACGGTAATGTTAATGAAAATATCAATATTGAAAATGTTAATATCCCTGATATTGCCGAACCCTTGCAAAAAGAAATAAAGAAACAAATAAAAGAAAGAAAACACGAACGAATTTGTGTTGAAACAATTAAAAATATAAAATGCAAAGAAATAAAAGTCGAGGAAAAATCATTTACGGAAGAAGAAGCACAAGCCGTATATGAAGATTTAAAAGAAAAGAAAATCATAACAAAAGAGGGCAAAGTAAAAGACACTATGAAGGCTCAACTTGCCGCAGGTAAACTTGATTTAAGCGAAAGATATTCAAAAGCAGCACAAAGAGCAATAATACAAGCACTTGAAAAGGCTGATAACAGACCTGTTGTTAATGATGCAAATAATGAAGTAACCGTAAGACTGAAAAAACAGGCTATTATTTCACCAGAATTTAAAGAACTGTGGAACAAAATAAAACAAAAAACCACATACAGAGTTAATATAGACACGGAAATATTAGTGGAAAGATGTATAAAAGAACTAAAAGACATGCCTGCAATCCCGAAAGCAAAACTCGTTACATCAACGGCAGAAATAGGTATTGATAATGCGGAAGTATCTTTTAGCGAAAAACATTCACGTTCAAAAGAACTTGAACCGACATATTCATATATCCCCGATATTTTGAGATTAATTGCATCAGAAACACAACTTAAACACAGAACCATAATAAGAATTTTAAAAGGAAGCGAAAGAGAAGAAGATTTCAGAAATAATCCGCAAGCCTTTTATGAAAAAGCATTGGAAGTTATAAAACGCAATCGTCACGAACTTGCAATAGCCGGAATTAAATATGTTAAACTCGCAGGACAAGAATATTATGTTCAGGAAATATTTGACAGTCAGGAACTTGTTGCTTATGTGGACAGGAACGCAATCGCAGTAGAACATAGTGTTTATGATTATGTAATATATGACAGCGATAAAGTGGAAAAACCGCTTGCAAAAGCACTTGATGATGATCCGGATGTAAAAATGTTCTTTAAAATACCGAGCAGATTTAAAATTGATACACCGATAGGAACATATAATCCCGATTGGGCGGTATTTTTGGAAAAAGAAGGCGAAGAAAAATTGTATTTTGTCCTTGAAAGTAAAGGAACAACAAATTTATTCGGACTTCGCCCGGAAGAAAAATTAAAAATTCATTGTGGTAAACGACATTTTGAAGAATTAGATAATATAACATTCCCCGAAGAACCCATAAAAAATTGGAAAGATTTTAAAATTAATATTGCATAAAACAAAAGCCGAATTGTCAAAAGACAAAACGGCTTTTTAGCATAATAATTAAAAAATTATTAATATATCAAGGTATTTCTGTTTATTTTGATAAAATACACTTATATTATTTGATTATGGGAGTGTAACTATTAATTCTGGGAAGAAATGACATATTTGATTTAATGCCTAAAAACTTATGCAAAGTAAAAAAAACTAACGGCTTTGAATTTGAAATGAGAGCATCAGGGGGTAACGGAAAAAGACTATTTGTTAATGAAGCGGATATAAAACCAAATGTAATTGAACGTGATGATTTAATAGAAGTTTTTTATGCAAATGGAACAAAAGAACTCTATATAGTAACAAATCCCGGTTATAAATCGGATTTTGGCCCGATAAAGGCTCATTATCAAATAGAAGTGAAATTATATAATCAATCAGATAAATTAAAAGAAATACAGGCAATCAATAATAACGGAAATGGAAATATTATTCTCAATGTTGCTTCACCAAACAGTAATATTACTATAAATCAAGATTTATCCGTATTTGATAGTATGAAAGACAGTATAAATAAAACATCTGATTTAGAAAATAAAGATGAAATTATAAATAAAATAAATGAGTTAAAAAATTCGATTGATAACAAAAATAACTTTAAACAAAAATTAGATGAATTTCTTATTATGACTGCCAATATCTCTACAACTATACAACCGTTTATCCCGGCATTAACTTCTTTTCTTATTAAATAATAATTTATTTAATAGGGAAATAGTAATCAACAAGATAAGAAGCCGCATCAAAAGGATGTTCCAAGAATTTCAAATCGTGGTCGTTTTTGATTTGCTTTA
>CANROV010000054.1 GCA_947632315.1 Candidatus Gastranaerophilales bacterium | reverse complement strand
CAAAAGAATTTTATGAAAAAGAAAAAAATAAATATCCCAAAAGTATAATTCTGTATAACAATAATTGGCATATTGGTGTTATTGGTATTGTTTGTTCAAAATTAGTTGAAGAATTTAATCGGCCCGCTTTCCTTATGACTTCTGATTCCCATAATAATAATATTATCAGATGTTCATCAAGAAGCATAAAAGAACTTAATATACACAATGTACTGTCAGAACATAAAGAACTGTTTGAAGGTTTCGGCGGACATAAAATGGCAGCAGGTTTTTCATTTGATAAAAATAAAATCTCTTTTGAAAAATTTAAGAATTTATTAAATCATTCAATAGAAGAATATCTGCAAGAGGTAGATTTATCAAGCACTACTATTGAAGCTGATATGGTTATTGAGCCTGAAGATATTGATTTCAAAACAATTGAATTGATAAACAAATTAGAGCCGTTTGGAAATGCAAATCCTTTCCCTTCATTTATTATGAATGAATTAAATTTAACTCAATTTAAATTAATGGGGCAAAGTAATAATCACTTGAAATTATTTGCTTCTAAAAATAATGTTAATAATATTGAATGCATAAAATGGAATTGTCCCAACTTTAATATTGCACCTAATACAAAATTTGATATTCTGTTTTACCCCAAAATAAATGAATTTAACGGAAATAAAACAATTCAATATATGATTAATGATATGCACTTTAACTCTGCACAAATTGAATCAGATATCAAAATTCTTGACCATAGAAATAAAAAAAATATAATAAACCAAGTTCTGGAGTTTATTAATTCTACACAAAAAACTACTGCAATATATATAGAAAATATTAATCTTATCAAAAAACTAAATATCCCTGAATCAATTCAAAGTAAAATATTTAATATTGAAAATATTCCGCAAGATATTGAACAATTGATGTTCTTTGATTGCCCGTCCAATAAAAATGATTTTTGTAAAATTATTCGGAAAACTAATGCAAAACTGATTCATTTAATGAATTTCGGTATATCACCCTTAAAACCGGATAACTTAATAACAACACTGTCCGGCATGATGAAGTATGCAATTTCTAATTTAAACGGTGAATTTGACATTCTAAGAGTTTCTAAAGCTTTAAATGTTGATATTGATACTGTTGATTGTACATTATCTTTGTTTGAAAATTGTTCTATGATTGAAATTACAAAAACTAATAATAATATTTGTTTTATTTCAAACTTAAAACCGACAGAATTAAATAAAATTAAACAGGATGAACTATTTATATCCCTTGAAGAGCATATCAATAATATTAATTCATTCAGAAATTTTTATTTAAATAACTCATCTGAAGACATAAAAACAATTCTGCATAATGAATAAAATATCCAAATAAAATTAAGGAATAAAAATGTTATTTTTTAAAAAGAAAAATACTAAATATACAAGCTGTGACCTGATTGAACATGGTATGGATTTTTTTGTAAACAGTATTAATTTTTGCTGCAGAATTCCGCCGACAGATAAAGGATATAAAAAATTAATTGATAACTATAACGGAGAAATACTTAATTGGAAAGATTTCTTTAAAATAAAAAGAGAATACAGAAATCAAATGAAAAAAGGGAATATAGTTCCCGAATGCAAAGGATGTATATATTTACAAGAAAAAGAATGGGATAGTGAAGATTATATTTCATATATAAACTTTAATAACTGGACAATATGTAATGAACACTGCGTATATTGCTGGCTGAATGATGAAGATAAACCACACCTGACGCAGTATAATGTATATCCTGTAATAAAAGACATGGCAGATAAAGGATATTTAAGACAGGGAGGACACATTACTATTGCAGGAGGGGAACCATCTGTTGCTCCCGAATTTGATGAGCTTATTAAATTGTTTATTGATAAAGAAATGGCTAATATAAGAGTTCTGACAAATGCAACAAAATACAGTCCCGTAATTCTTCAGGGTATTGAAGAACAAAGAGTTAATATCGTTGTATCTGTTGACTCAGGAACAAAAGAAACTTTTATAAAAGTAAAACGATACGATTTTTACGATAAAGTATGGGAAAATATAGCGAAATACGCTTCTGTTCAAAAAAGACCTGACAGTGTAAAAACAAAATTCATCTTAATCCCCGACATTAACGATACGGAAGAAGAAATTAATGCTTGGATTGAAAAATCAATTCAAGCAGGAGTTAAACATCTTGCCTTCGATATTGAAATGATGTGGTATAACGAAAATAAAAATAATCTTCCGGAAAAACTTTTAAAAACCGTAAAATATACCTTGAATAAAATAGAAGAAAATAATCTGGAAGTCGAATTAATAGATAGGGGCGTTATTGTTGCCAATAGAATATAAAATATTTACAAGCTTTTTAAAGATGATATAATTAATTTATGTTTTATTTTCTATCAAAAGAAAAACCTGTATTAAATTATATGGAGGTACAAGTTGTAGATAGTTGTAATTTAAAATGCAATTATTGTTCTCATTTTTGTTATCTAATTGATAAAACAATATTAATTAATGTTGAAGATATAAAAAAAGATTTCGAGGTGCTTTCTAAAAAAGTAAATATAAAAACAATTAGACTTTTGGGAGGTGAACCTCTTCTTCATCCACATATAAATGAATTTATGGAAGTAACAAGATATTATTTCCCAACATCTACAATAAAACTTGTTACTAATGGACTTCTACTTAAATATAAAGATAAAGCATTTTGGAATGTTTATAAAGAAAATAAAATAAAGATTGATATATCATATTATTACAAATTTAAAAATTATTTAAATGAAATAAAAGATATATTAAAAGCTAATGGGGTAGAAGATACTTCAAAAATAGAAAAAATTGGTATATTTTATGACCTTTTTAACGAAGAAGGAAATTCTAATGTTGAAAAAGCATTTAAAACTTGTACAAGAAAAAGATGCCCATGTTTATGGAATCATAAACTATATATATGTCCTGATTGTTTTAGATATTATTATAATAAAAAAAATAATACAAACATTGAACTTCCTCCATACATTGATATTTATAAGTACAGCGGAGAAAAAATATACAAGATATTAAGTTCAAAAAAACCGCCAGAAGCATGCAAATATTGCAAAGAAATTTTTGTTCCAAAGATATGGGAACAATATAAAAAGGAATAAATAGTAAATTTTAACTTATTTAATTAATATGATACAACAAAACTCTTTTATATTTTACTTTATCCCTTTATTTAGCTTATTTTCACCTTTTCATTAAGCGTATTTCGTTACAAACATAAATGTCGCTATATTTTACTTAATTCGGATTTAAAATATAATTTACAAATTATAATTAAATTATTAAACAACAATTAAATAATAATAATAAAAAGAAAGGGATATTAATATGATGTTTATTTTAAGATGGATTTTATCGGCATTATTAATTATTTTTATTGCGTGGATAATCCCAGGTATTACTATTTCAAATTTTTTAAGTGCAATGCTTGTTGTATTGGTAATCGGACTTGTAAATATATTTATCAGACCGGTAGTAAAGCTAATTTCACTTCCTCTTAATTTCTTAACATTAGGTTTGTTCGGATTAATAATAAATGCACTTCTGTTTTTATTAGTTGCAAAAATTGCACCCGGGTTTGAAATAACAGGATTTTGGGCAGGATTTTTCGGCGCATTAATTTTATCCGTATTTTCACCATTAATTAATAATATCGGCGTAAAAAAGGAAAATGCATAATTTTACATAATATAAAAAAAATGGTAAACTTAGTATTGTTTCAAAAGGAGGATATTATATGAAATCAAATTTGAAAAAATACTTGGTTGAACTGATTGGAACATTCTTTCTCGTATTAACAGTTGCCTGCACGGGGCTTTTAGGAGCAAACGGAGTAATTGCACCGTTAGCAATCGGCGCTGTACTTATGGTAATGGTTTATGCGGGAGGACATATTTCAGGAGGACACTATAATCCTGCAGTTTCACTATCGGCAGTAATCAGAGGCGCACTTTGCGGAAAACAATTTATACCTTATGTTATTGCTCAAATATTAGGTGCAGTTCTTGCAGTATTTGTATTCTTTATTATGGCGAAGGGTACAATTATTGTTTTAGAACCTGCAAATTTCGGTATCAAAGGATTACTCTTAGCTGAATTTATATTTACATTTGCACTATGTTATGTAGTATTACAAACGGCTACAACAAAAAATACGGCAGGTAATTCGTATTACGGATTGGCAATCGGCTTTACCGTTCTTGTTGGTGCTTTTGCAGTAGGCGGAAGCTTATGTGCAGGCGCATTTAATCCTGCTGTTGCCGTTGCCGCAGGCTTATTGAAAATTGCACCTTGGAATTTAATTTTGTTTACAATCGGTGCAAACCTTTTAGCCGGTATTTGTGCAGGTATAGCTTTCAAAATGACCTATACCGAACCTGAAGAATAACATATTTTCTTAAAGCAAAAAGACCGCACAAAAATGTGCGGTCTTTTTAATACGAAAAAAGGCAGAAAATGTTTTCTGCCTTTTCATACTTTAATTATTTAACAACAATATTAACCAGTTTCCCGGGTACTACAATAACTTTTACAATTTCTTTTCCGTCGGTTAATTCTTTAACTCTTCCACTATTTAGTGCCGTTTTTTCAAGTTCATCCTTAGAAAGTTCAGCGTCAACTTCAATTCTGTCCTTAACCTTACCGTTAATTTGAACTACTAAAGTTATTGTGCTTGATTTAGCAAGAGCCTCATCATACTTCGGCCATTCAAGCGTATGAACGGAACCGCAGCCGCCAAGCCCTTCATATATTTCTTCTGCAAAATGAGGAAGAACAGGTGCTAATAACTTTAAGAATGTTATTACTGCATAACTGAATACCATTTTATCTTCATTTGAAAATTCTTTTTTGTTATTTAAATATTCATATATGACATTAGCAAATTCTCTATATTTAGATATTACCGTGTTAAATTGGAATTCATTTGAAATATCCTGAGAAATTTTCTTAATGGTCATGTGAACTTCACGTACTAAATTATTATTTTCTTTAGTAAGAGATGATATATCAGGTAATTTATAATCAAGGCTTATATTTTGCTGATTGGAGCTGTATATCTTCCATAATCTGTTTAAAAACTTATAACAGCCTTCAACACCTGCATCAGACCAGTCAAAATCTCTGTTTGGCGGTGAGTCTGACAGAATAAATAATCTTGCCGTATCAGCCCCGTAGTTAGCAAATATTTCATCAGGGTCTACGGTATTACCTTTTGATTTTGACATTTTAGAACCGTCTTTTAACACCATACCTTGAGTTAAAAGATTTTTAAACGGCTCATCTATATTGATTATTCCTAAATCTCTTAATGCTTTAGTGAAAAATCTTGAATATAACAAATGCAATATAGCGTGTTCAATACCGCCTACATACTGGTCAATAGGCGCCCAGTAATGAAGAATATCTTTATCAAACGGCGCATTTTGATTTCTTGCGTCGGTATAACGGTAGAAATACCAGTTAGAACACATAAATGTATCCATTGTATCCGTTTCACGCTCTGCCCTTCCTCCGCATATCGGGCATGTTGTGTATTTAAAGCTTTCGGATGTTTTAACGGGCGACATTCCTTTAACGCTGAAGTCAACATCTTCCGGAAGAAGTACAGGCAGGTCTTTTTCATCAACGGGAACAGTTCCGCATTTCGGGCAGTATACAATCGGAATTGGAGTTCCCCAGTATCTTTGACGGGAAATTAACCAATCACGTAGTCTATATTGAACTTTAGCTTCTCCAAATCCACCTTTTACTGCTTTATCTATAATAACCTGCTTTGCTTTTTCATTATCAATTCCGTTGCAATCTTCTGAATTTACCAATACACCCTTATCAACATAAGCTTCTTTTAACTCGTTTAAAGGATTTTCAGGATTTTGTATAACAATCTTTATCGGGAGGTTATATTTTTTAGCAAATGCGAAGTCACGCTCATCGTGAGCAGGTACTGCCATAACTGCGCCAGTACCGTATTCTGCCAGTGCGTAATCTGCTGTCCAAACAGGGAATTCTTCACCGTTTAACGGGTTAATTAAATGAGTACCCAACGGAACTCCTGTTTTTATTCTTTCAGTTGATAATCTTTCAATTTCAGACATTCTTCTTGCATTTTGTCTGTATGCTTCAACAGCTTCCTCATTTTCGGGAGTTGTTAATTTCTCAATGTCTTTATATTCCGGAGCAACAACAAGATATGTAATACCATATGCCGTATCAGGTCTTGTTGTATAGACGGGAACTTCTAAACCTTCTATTTCTTTAACTTTAAATCTTAAAATAGCACCCGTTGAGCGGTCTATCCAATTTTTCTGCATTATTTTTACGCTGTCAGGCCAGCCTTTTAATTTTTCAATATCATCAAGTAATTCTTGCGCATAGTCTGTTATTTTTAAGAACCATTGTGAAAGGTATTTCTTTTCAACATCACCGTCACATCTCCAGCATTTGCCGTCAATAACCTGCTCGTTTGCAAGAACTGTTGCACAGTTATTGCACCAGTTAACAGCTGCTTCTTTCTTATATGCCAAGCCTTTTTTGAACATCTGTATAAAGAAGTATTGAGTCCATTTATAGTACTCAGGCAGGCATGTGGTGACTTCTCTATCCCAGTCTATCATTAACCCTAATGATTTTAACTGCTGTTTCATATATGCAATATTGTCTAAAGTCCACTTTTTAGGATTAGCCCCATGCTGAATGGCTGCATTTTCTGCAGGAAGTCCGAAACTGTCCCACCCCATTGGATGAAGTACATTATATCCGTTCATTCTTTTATAACGTGCAATTACATCAGAAATAGTATAATTTCTGACATGTCCCATATGCAGTTTCCCTGATGGGTATGGGAGCATTGATAATACATAATATTTCTCTTTTGTCTTATCATTATAAACTTTGTTTAATTTTGTTTCATCCCAATGTTTCTGCCACTTCTTCTCAATTTCCTGCGGAAAATACTTATCTTGAATCACTCTTATTTCTCCTGTCTAAATATACTTAAATTATAAACTAAACAGAAAAACATAGTAAAAAGACAAAAAAAATTTTTACAGGTTTTAAAATAAAAAAAGGATATGGTATGAGAATTAATTTTAATTTATATAATTACCAGGGAACTTTTCAAGGTAAAAGGAATAACAGGCAAAAACAAAAAGCATACAATGCAGAACCGCTAAGTGAATTTTCCGTTAATAAATATGCTTTAGTACCATCAAAGAAGCTTATGAAAGGGATTAACGCTAATAGCAGTAATGTATTTGATACATTCGCCAAGATTGATGATGTAACCAGAAGTATTAATTTTGTGAAAGATTCTGAAAGCTGGGAACAGTGTCTGCTTGAAGAAATTGAAGAATTTAAAGTAGCGAGAATAGAATATGAATTAGATAATACCCCGCAAAATTTTGATCATATGGCAGAAGAAATGGGCGATATATTTTATACCGCTGCAAGCATGGCAAAAAATTCAAACATAGACCCATTAGAAGCATTTAAATCAACAAACAGAAAATTTTATAACAGAGTTAACTTAATGGAAAGGATGTCACCTATTCCGTTGAAAGATTGCAAAGACCATGAACGCCGAGCATTATGGAACGCTGCAAAAAGAAAACTTTATGATGCACAAGCTAAATTGTATATACAGCAATTAGATACTACCATATAATTTTAAATAAATTCCAAAATTTTTTCCAAATTAAAATTAAGACACTTTAATTCACTACAAGTTGTTTGACGTTTATCCCATAAGCAAGGACGGCAATCTGCATTGTTAGTTATCGGAATAAACTTATCATTCTGAGGAAAAAGTTTCTTTTCATTAGTCGGGCCGAATATTGCTATTGTTTTTGTATTTACAGCTACTCCTATATGCATAGGCCCTGAGTCGGAACATATCATAACATCAACGCTTTTAATTAATTTTGCTAAATCATATATGTTTTTTGTCGTTCCGTACAAATCATGGAAATTTGTTAAATCAGCATCTTTTAGATTTTCTTTTATTGCGGATATACATTCTTCATCATCAGGGCCGCCTGCAAGATAAACATTTTTCCCCGTTTTTAATATTAATTTTATTAACTCAGCCCAAATTTCAGGCTTAAAAATTTTTATAATGTTTTTTGATACGCTTATTTTACTGACTCCAGGATGAATTAAAACGGAATTTTCTATATGGTCAATTTCTGAGACAGAAATCGAAGGAAGCATAAATTCATCTTTTGTAACGGGTTTTACTAAATCAAAATACATTTTTGAAGCATATTGATTAGTATTCAAAGGAACAGGATAGGTTAATAATTTTTTAGACAGTGAAGAAGTTGAATAGCCGATTCGTGTTTTTATCCCGGTAAAATACAAAAGTACTGAAATTAACGGATTTGAACCTGAAGAAATAACTAAATCATATCTGCCTGATAATGCTTTAAAATAAAGCTTTAACATCTCTATATATTTATTTTTAGTCTTAATATCAATAAAGAAAAAATTATCAATTAAATTTGTAAGATTAATAAAAGCTTTACTTCTACCCTCTAAACAAAAAGTTATTTTAGCTTGAGGGAAATTATTTTTTAAACTTTGAACAACAGGCAAAAAAAGTATTTCATCACCTATACCGCCAAAATTAATTAATAATATATTTTTATAGTCAGCCATAATTAAAAAGGTTTAGTTTGATTAAGTTTTCTTCTTAACTCTCTAAAACGGGCGATATCTTCCTGTGTTTTTCCCGATTCTTTAAATACAACCTGGCTTGAAGGATGAACAAGCATAATGCAGTCAATATGAACCTCTAAGAAATTATAACGTCTGGGCGTTATATTATTTGAATTTCTTTCAACTATTTCAGCATTTGTTACAGCTAAAAAACGCTTTTCTTTATCGTTTAACAAGTCTGTTAATTCTCTGTTCGTTTTGGTATATTTTGAAACATGGACAGTACCTTTTATTTCATGGTCTGCTGTTAAAATAATTACTTCTATTGGAACCGTATCTATTTCTTTAGCCATTTTTAATCCTCTGTGGACGTCAATATATTGATTATATTATAAATTTTTAATTAATGCTACTAATATAAAGAAATAATTTTTTGAATAGCAGAATGAGCAGTATTATATATTTCATCTAACTGAGATTTTTCAAAGGGTGCGCCTTCTGCTGTTGTTTGAAATTCAATTATTTTACCGGACTTTGTCATAACAATATTGGAATCGACTTGAGCATGAGAATCTTCAGAATAGTCTAAATCTAATTTTATTTCTCCGTCGATAATTCCGACAGATACGGCACCAATTGGTTCTATTATTGGATTTTCAAGCAAAACACCTTGTTCTGCCAGTTTATTAAAAGCAATATTTAAAGCAATAAAACCTCCGCAAATAGAAGCACATCTTGTTCCGCCGTCTGCCTGAATAACATCTGCGTCAACAGTAACAGTTCTATCACCCAGTTTAACCAAATCGACACAAGAGAGAAGACTTCTTCCGATTAATCGTTGAATTTCTTGTGTTCTTCCTGATATTTTTGTTCTTTCTCTTTGACATCTTGTATGCGTAGCGGAAGGCAAAAGTGAATATTCGGCAGTTATCCAGCCTCTTAAATCTTGTTTATCCATCCATTTCGGTCTGCCTTCTTCTACAGAAGCTGTCACTATCACTTTTGTATCTTCAAACTCGATTAATACAGAGCCAAGTGCATGCTTTGTATAATCTTTTATGATTTTTATATTTCTTAATTCAGTATTTTTTCTGTTATTCAGTCTATCTGCCATGATTATATCCTCTTATAAAATTTTATCATGCATAAACAAATACCGATTATAATTATCGGTATTTGTTTAAAAGTTTAACAGTCCGAACTATATTATAACATCAAATGTTTTAATTTCGTTTTCGGAACTTTTTCTGCCCTGAGGCATATCATCACGCTGAACAACTGACTTTATAATCTTTTTTATCGTTACAGGCTACAAAAATTTTTTTGTTATATATCATAGAAATTTTTACAAATATATACAATATTACTATCTTAAATATATCATTTGTGATAAATTAAATTTATCTTAATTTGTAAAAGGTAAAAATAAATGCAAGAAAAATTTTATCTTACAACGGCTATAGATTACGTAAACGGTGCACCGCATATAGGTCACGCTTATGAAAAAATATTATCCGATGTTATCATTCGTCATAAAAGACAATTAACAGACAAGGCTTTTATGCTTACAGGGACTGATGAACACGGAATAAAAATACAAAAAACCGCAGCAGCTAACGGTATTACACCAAAAGAACTCTGCGACCAAAATTATTCTAAGTTTGAACAGGCTTGGAAAGAACTGGAAATAAGCTACGATAAAATTATAAGAACAACTGATGAACAACATAAAAAAGTCGTAAAACAAATATTTAAAAAACTTCTTGAAAATGGAGATATTTATAAACATAAATATACAGGACTTTATTGCTCAGGTTGTGAGTCATTTTTAAACCCAAAAGATTTAACTGAAGACGGACTGTGTCCCGACCACCAAAAGAAACCTGAAGAAATAACGGAAGAAAACTATTTCTTTAAACTAACAAAATATAAAGACAAAATAGCTGATTATATAAAAACTCACGAAGAATTTATTCAGCCTTCATTCAGAGTAAATGAACTTTTGCATCAGCTTGAAAATATTGAAGATTTTTCTGTTTCAAGAACAAAAGAGTCTGTTCAATGGGGGATAGGAGTTGAAGGTGATGACAGTCAAACAATATATGTTTGGATTGATGCACTTTCTAACTATATAACCGCAATAGGTTACGATATCGAAAACCCGTCAGAGCAGTTTAATTCACTTTGGCCCGCTGATGTTCACATCATTGGTAAAGATATTATTAAATTCCATTCAATATATTGGATAGCTATATTAATGTCATTAGGTTTACCTTTACCTAAAACAATATTTGCCCATGGTTGGATTACAATTGACCAATCAAAAATGAGTAAATCTATAGGTAATGTAATAGCTCCGCATGACGTTTTAAAAGCATTTAATCTGGAGAAACCCGATGCTTTCAGATACTATATGGCATCAG
>CANROV010000053.1 GCA_947632315.1 Candidatus Gastranaerophilales bacterium | reverse complement strand
AGTCGTTTTGGGTAAATTTATACTGTCTTTATAATCTTTTTTTGTACTCTCTGTCATAATATCCACCTGTTTATATTCTCACAAATAATATTTTAATATAAAAAAAATTAAAAGAAAAATTAAAGTATTATCAAAAAAGAAGGCAAAATTTTGCCTTCTTTTTGTTGTTTGGGGCGGGGATTTTTTTATTTTTTAGCTATATATTTTTTCTCCCCGGAAGAGAAGGCATGTCTTGGTGCTGAAGAATCACCCAAAGTCCACCTTACACCTGCTTGAAGCCCTACACCGTTTCTTCCTCCCGATGTAAAGAATGTTTGGAAGAATCCTGTTAATCTTTCACCAAAGGTTTTTCTTATACCTATTCCATATTTAACAAAAGGTTTTACACTAACTTCAGGTAATGTAGCGTCTGAAGCTTGGAATTGTGTTTTATCCATAACATTCCATACAACGCTTACTCCCGCATAAGGCTGCCAGCCGTTATCTAAGTTGCCTATGAACTTAACTCCCGGTTCAAACTGAATTGCGTGTAACGGGTCTCCATTTACCCTTATTCCTGCTGAATTTGTATAATCAAAGGTATTTATAAATGAGTATGACATTGAGTAGCTTGGCTGAATAATAAATTTGCCGTCTGCAAGTTCCCAGTTATATCCTGTTTTCGCTGCGATACCTGACATTAATAAAGTAAAATCATCACTTCCATACAATGTATCAGCATTTGCAATATTAGAACCTACGTTAGCTGTTAATCCTGCAAAGTAATTATCTTTATATGCCATACCAACCAAACCTAAAGTTGCACCGTTTTGATTAATACCTATTCCGTCATAAGCTTGATGTGAACCGTTATATCCTGCATAAATTCCGAACATACCGTCCCAGCCGTTGCCAAGTTCTATAAGTTCACTATCCGCACCGAAGAAAGAACCCCATGCTACGTTTGATACATCCGGCCCGCCTTTAAGGTCGACATTTTCAAATGTTGCATATGGTCTTGCCCATATTGATTTATTTTCATACGGAGTATTGGTAGGGTCAAACACTAAGTTTGAATCTGCTGCGGCAAATTTGTTTCTGTTTTTTAATGCTTGACGCTGTTTTTTCGTCATTAGCATATACATATCCATATTTCTGAATGCTTCGTCGTAAGAATTTAACTGATTTAAATATCCGCCTATTTGTGCCGCAATTGGTGCTGCCATTACTGATGGGTTGAAATCTTTATATTTGTTTCCTCTTGGAGCAATAATAACTTTATCTTTTGTAGTTGTTCCTCTAAACCATCTTAAAGGTGATAATGCCTCACCGGTTAATCCTTCGGGAATTGAAGAACTTCCATAACCGCTGCTCGCTAAACTGCTTATATCAATTTCATAAGTCGGGCTGGTAAGAGTATCAGGTATAATGTTTAATCCTGTTATTTCCGGAGGTAAACCGCCGGGGCTTATAGAGGCGCCGCCTGCGTAATTAGGATTATTGCTTGGTTTCCCCGTTGATAAATAAATATCTTGATCTACAGCGTAAACTTTTGCGGTTTCTGCATATAATGACAGGCTGAAAACTAACAGCAATAATGCCGTAAACATTTTTCTCTTTTTCATATTTAATTCCTTTATACTAAAATCTTACTCCGAATTTATATTAATACAGTTCCATAAAAATATCAAGTATCTGATACTTATACAAAAAATTACCAGACTGTGCTGTTAAACTTGGCTTAATAACCTCTTAAAATATACTGGAGGATACAGTATGGCAAATGATAACAGTTTTGGCAGAAAACTAAAACAAATTAGAAAAGCTAAAGGTTTGACCCAAGAAAAATTAGCTGAGCTTGCCGGTGTTCACGAAAAACATATATCAAAACTTGAACTGGGTACTTATAAACCAAGTTATGATACCTTAAGTAAAGTTTTATCCGCTCTTGATTTGGAAATTGATAAGATTGGATTAAATTCCAAAAAAGTATCAGCAAACAACAACTCTTTTTATGTTAAATCTATGCAGATATTGAATGAAGCAACCGATGAGGAACTTGAATTCTATTATGGGCTTCTTAAACAAGCACAGAAAGCCGAAAAAATATTTGGCAGCGATAAAGTGCGACACTAGATTAGATTTTTTTATAGAGTTATATGGTTTTTTTATATTCACAAGATACTTGTTATATTTTTTTATGTTTAGTATCATAAATTTAAAGATTTTTGAGGGGATATAAATGAACAGTCAAACATTAGAACAAGAATTATATAAATCGGTAGAACAGAACACTCCAGATTATATTAAAAATAATAAATATATTGATATTGATAATAGAGATGAATTTTTATTTAGCCTAAAAAAGGAGTATCTATTGCCTTATGATAACGAGAAAAATCCACTAGGGCTTGATTTGGATAACTGGCTTAATAATTATGAAAAAGAGGCTGCTGTTTCAACTGCAGGAATTAGGGGGCCACAGAATATTTTATATCCCTATGATGTTAGATTTCCAATTAATATAATGGGAATTATGCTTGCTACTTATGCAAAAGCTCTTGTAGCTATTGATAAATATAAAGGTAAAAAGTTGGTAAAACTGGCAGGACGTGAAGTCAGATATAATTCGGATAGGTTTTTAGACTTAATAGCAAGAGTTCAATCTGCTCAAGGAATTGAAACATTAACTACTTATGAGAGAAAAACTATGCCTATTTGGCTAGCTTCATTCTTGTGCTTTAAACTTGATTTACTGGGCGGTGAATATATTACATCAAGCCACGGTATTAGTGTTAAAAATGCTACAAAAGACTTAAATTCTCAAGGAAGCCAGTATCTGCCTGAAGAATCCATGGAATTTGTTAATAAAATCAAAGAAATATTTAATGTTGTCAGAGAAAAAGGCTCTTATGACATTAAAATTGCAAAATCTGACGATAAATTAATTAATGAAAATTTTATGAAAACAATCAATAACGGTATTGATTTGTATAAAGAATATCTTGAACAGGGTGTTGCTAATAAAGAAAATCTTGATTTAATCCGCAATTTAAATGAAAAAATTGTTATAGAAAATGTCGGCGGAAGTGCATATAATACTTTAAGCAAGCTGCTTGAAGCTTTTAAGGTAAGCGAAAAATTTGATTGGATGAATATAGAAGAAGATCCTTTTTTCCACGGAATAGGAAAGTATGATACCGACCCTAAAGGTAATAAATGTTTTTATGATTATTCGGTTGACGCAACGGTTATTGCTAAAAATAAAGATGGAAAATCATTCTTCCCTGTTATTGATACATTAAATTATGATGAAAAGCTCAAAAATTATCCTATAGGAACAGTTGTTTTAATAACAGACCCCGACCACGACCGCTTAACAGTGTGCCAAATTGAAAATAAAAAGCAAATATCGTTTTTGGAAGAAACAGGTATAAGCTATACTCCGCTTAATGCTGACAGAGTATTATGTATTTACAGTGCAAATCAATCATTTTTATTAATAATGGATTTTTGGGCAAAACAGTTAAAAGAATCTAAAAGATGGGATAAACATCCCAGATTTATTATAAAAACAACCGCAAGTGCAAAGTCTTGGGATGAGTGGGCTGAATTTAACAAGGTTAAAGTTGTTAATGTTCCCGTTGGATTTAAAGAAATTGCTAATATTATGAAAAAGGTTGAACAGCAGATTATTTCAGCTCCTGATTGTGATGTTAAAATAACCGATGTATTAGGCAAAGAAGTTAATTTAGGGAAAAATCCCAGAATGCTCTTTGGCGGGGAAGAATCGGGCGGTATGATTATCGGAAGTGAAGATTTAATAAAATCTAAATCAGGCAGAATTGCTATAGCTATGCGTGAAAAAAGTGCTTCGGAAGCTATTATAGTTGCTTCTGCACTTACAGCTAAACTGGAAAAAGACGGCAAAACACTATCTAAAGCTTTGAATGAAATATTTACTTCCAATAAAATTATTGCAAAATACGATATTAGAGAAGATATTGCTTATTATAACGAATCTGAACCTGATATTGTTAAGCTTACTCAGGCAAAAAAAGACGGTGAAGCTTTAAGAACCAAGAACGATTTATTCTATCTTACAATGGCGTTGGCACATTTTGACGGCAAAATATCCTTGGAACAAATAAAATCAATATTAAAAACAACATTTAATACATTAAATTTTGATAATTTAACGGATATAAAATTTGTCGGCGACGGAACTTATATGCAATTTACAGATAAATTTATAGAAATCCGTCCATCAGGCACCGATGCAAAAACAAAAGCATATGGCGCAGGCTCAAATAAAACGGATATTTCTGAGTTTGCTCAAATTTTAGGAAATTATTCCGGGGAATTAAATGAAAAATATCTTGATATTATATCAAAAGACTATTACAATAATGCAAAAGAAAAATCCATGCACGAATACTTAAAATTTACAAATAAAGACATGGATAAAAGAATTTTTGAAATACCTGATTATAAAACTACATTAGGAATATAAGGAGATAAACAAATGGCAGAAGACGCAAAAGTACTTGCAACAATACCGAGAAATGCAACCGAACAATTACAAATTAGTATTAATTCATATAAAGAAAAAAAATATCTTGATTTAAGAATATTTTATACAACGGATGACGGAGCAAATTGGCTTCCTACAAAAAAAGGTGTGACAGTTTCTCCTGATAACTTGGTAACATTAAAAGACGCTGTTGAAGAAGCTATGCAGGAACTTTTAACTTCGAATGAAGAATAAAATAAAGAAAATATTATTAATTCTTGTAATTAATATATTATTTTTGACTGCTATCTGTTGGGCAGTAAGTTTCTTTATTGATTCTCATATACATTTAGAAGCATTTAAAAATGCTTTGATAGGTTCTAATATCTTTCAAAATAATATTGATTATTCTAAAATTGATATTTCAAAATATAATGTCGAAAAATGTCAAGTTATTCGTTTAGAATTAACGGAAGATAATATTAAGCGATTTTGCGGTGAAGATCGTGTAAATTCCTCAGGGGGGGGGGAAGAATATAATAAGCCTCCGATAATATTATTGGGTGGTTCTTATGCTTATGGTCATGGATTAAAACGAGAACAAACTTTTTCTTATTTACTGTCAAATATTACAAAAAGACCAATATATAATTTTTCAAACTGCGGTGGTTTTATTTGGACCAGCCTGGATAATATTAGATATTTTATTGAAATAAATGAGGATAATATAAATAAATTAAAAAATTCTGAGTATGTAATATATATTTATATGCATGATCATATTAACAGATTCTTAGTTATAAATATTATGTATAACTTTTATGAGTATCTTATTAGTCCGAAAACAAATGTATTTGTAAAAAATATTTTAAAAATACCTGTTTTTAGATTTTTGTTTATTGAACAAAAGATAAACAGAATTGTGAATAGTGAAAAGAATAAAGAATATATAAATCGTTTTGCTCAAAATAGCAGCAAATTTCTAAAAAATTCAATTTTACTCTCTTATGAACATATAAAAGAAATAGCTCCAAAGGCTAAATTTATTATTATTATATATGATGAAAAGATGCCTGATGAAAATGGAAACTTAAAAATTAAGTATGATTCCGAAGTCCTTAATTCACATATATGGCAGGAAATAAACAATGAAACAGATATTGAAGTTATTCACACAAAAGATATTACAGGATTTGTATTTGATAAAGATTATAAATTAAAAAAAGATATATCTGATTGGCATCCGAATGAAAAAGCTTGGGCTGTATTTACTCCTAAATTTGCAAAAAAATACATTAATTAGTATTATTTAAGAAAGGACGATTAATTGAAAAAAATATTTTTAATTATTTTATTTAATATTTTATTTTTTACAGCTTTAGTTGTTATTACAGGATATTATATAGATAACAATATATGCAAAGATGTTCTCCCATATTGGTTAAATAATAAAATTATAAGATGGAATATTGATGAATCGAAAATTGATATTGAAAAGTATGCTTTTGAAATAAATCCGATTATTCATCTGGAATCAAACAGTGAAAATTTTAATAAATTTTGTGGTGAAGAGCGTTTAAAATTTGGAGAAGAATACAGTAAGAATCCTATACTCGTTTTGGGTTGCTCTTATGCATACGGTCAAGGATTAAAACTCGAGCAAACTTTTCCTTATTTATTAGCAAATATAACAAAAAGACCAATATATAATTTTTCGCAATGCGGTTCTCATATTTTAGCAAATCTTCAAGAACTTGAAAATTATTCCGGTGCCGAAAAGGGAGAAAAAATTAATAATGCCGAATATGTAATTTATGTATATATGCATGACCATATTAACAGGTATTTAAGAGTAGATGATCTTTATGTTAATTATAAGTATTTAGATGATTTTCAACAAAATAAATTTTTAAATTATTTTATGAAGATACAACTTTTTAGATTATTATATTATTCATTTAAGATAAATAATATAATAAATGGCGGCGGCAGAGATAATATAGAAATGTTCATTGAAAATAGCAGTCAATATTTAAAAAAAATTATGTTATCCTCTTATAAAAAAATAAAAGAGATAGCTCCAAAGGCTAAATTTATTATTATTATATATGATGAAAAGATGCCTGATGAAAATGGAAACTTAAAAATTAAGTATGATTCCGAAGTCCTTAATTCACATATATGGCAGGAAATAAACAATGAAACAGATATTGAAGTTATTCACACAAAAGATATTACAGGATTTGTATTTGATAAAGATTATAAATTAAAAAAAGATATATCTGATTGGCATCCGAATGAAAAAGCTTGGGCTGTATTTACTCCTAAATTTGCAAAAAAATACATTAATTAGTATTATATAAACAAATGGAAGATGATTTGAAGAAACAAGAAAATAATAAACAGGGCATAACAAACAAGTATGCCCTTTGTCTTGTTGATGTAAAAAATCTTGGCACCAGAACTTTTTCTTATATTATTCCTTCTTCCATGAAGGATAAAATCCGTATAGGACAAGGCGTTTTGGTTCCGTTCGGCAGAAGAAAGCAGAATATTATTGCTTTTGTTGTCGGATTTTCCGATTATCTTGAAGAAGGTATAACAGCTAAAGAAATTGTTAAAATTATTGACAGACGTGCCGTTTTCTCCTTAGATTATCTGAAATTATTGGATTGGATAGCAAATTATTATTGCTGTGATATTAATACGGTTATTCAAGCGGCTATTCCGATGAAATTTTTGAAAGAAAATTCGGGTAAAAAAGTTAAAATTAAGACCGAAAAATATATTGTTTTTAAAACAAAAGAGGGAGCTTCTTCAAGAAGACTGCCAATATTAGAAAAGCTTGAACATTATATTGAAAAACCTTTAACAGAATTTGAAAAAGAAGCAAGAACAACACGTGCAACTGTTTTAAAGCTACAAGAAGAAGGTTATGTTGATATTATTGAAAAAGCTGTATATCGTGACCCGTTAAGCGTATTTAAAAATGTTAACCGAGATGAATTTCCAATTTTGTCAGAGGAACAACAGAAAGCTTTTGATATAATTTCAAAAAAAATTGATTTAAAACAGACAGCTCCTATTTTATTAAAGGGAGTAACGGGGTCAGGCAAGACGGAAATATATTTCAGAGCCATAGAAAAGGTATTGGAGGAAGGAAGAAATGTTCTTTTTCTTGCTCCTGAAATAGCTTTAGCTTCCCAGTTAACTTTAAGACTGATAAGAAGATTTGATTCCGATTCAATAGCTATATGGCACAGCAGTATTTCTGAAGGTGAAAAATTTGATGTTTGGAATAAACTGAGAGATAACAAAATAAGAATAATTATAGGTGCGAGGTCGGCTGTATTTGCTCCTTTAAAAGACATCGGGCTTGTAATTATTGATGAAGAACATGAAAATTCTTATAAACAGACTTCTCCTGCGCCAAGATACGACGCCAGAATTGTTGCGGAAAAAATTTGCGAACTGTATAAAGCTTCTTTAATAAAAGGTAGTGCTACTCCTGATATAACTTCATATTGTAAGGCACTTTCCTCCGATAATAATAATCTGATAACTTTAAATTCAAGGTTTAATAATGCTGATTTAGCTAAAGTAACAATTGTAGATATGCGTGAAGAATTTTACCGTGAAACAAGAACTGTTTTTTCTAATATGCTGGTTAATGCCATAAATGAAACTTTATCAGATAAAAAACAGGTTATATTACTGATGAACAGACGGGGCTTTTATACAAGCGTACAGTGCCAGACTTGCGGAGAAGTCATCAAATGTACTAACTGCGATATTCCGCTTGTTTATCATTTGGAAGATAAAACATTAAAATGCCATTGGTGCAATACATCAATAAAAGTACCCGAATTATGCCCGAAATGCGGTTCGCCTGAATTAAAAATGGGCGGAATGGGTACGCAAAGAATAGAATCTATTGTGCAAAAATTATTCCCTAACGCTAAGATAGCCAGAATAGATTCTGATGTTCTTTCATCAAAAACTAAATATATAGAAATATTAGAAGATTTCCAAAACGGTAATACAGATATATTAATAGGTACACAGATGATTGCAAAGGGGCTTGATAATAAAAATGTTACTTTAGTCGGAGTAATAGATGCCGATATTAGTTTTTCATTTCCTGATTACCGTTCAAGTGAAAGAGGATTTCAATTATTAATGCAGGTGGCAGGGCGCTCGGGGCGTGGTGAGTTTAACGGAAAAGTTATTTTTCAAACATATAATCCCGAATTATATGCCATAAAAAATGCAAAATCTCAAAACTATGAAGAATTTTATAACAACGAAATTTACAGAAGAGAAATGTTTGGTTATCCTCCCTTCTGTCAAATTATAAAAATACAGATTTCTTCAACAGATGAAGCCAGAAGTGCTGTTTGCGCTCATGAAATTTCTAACAGATTAAAAGAGCAGATTAATAAATTAAAATTGAGCGAATATATTGAAATTAACGGTTCTATGAAATGTATTATGTATAAAATTAATAATGAATACAGATTTCAAATAATCATAAAAAATAAAATGGGTAAAAAAGGGCAGTATTTAATCTCAACATTTGTTAAAAATACGTCGGTAGCAGATGACATAAAAATGATTATTGATATTGACCCTGTTGATATAATTTAAAAATACTTGAATTATATTCAGAAAAACTGAAAAAATTTTAATTCCGCCTGATGTTTATTTATTAGCTAAACTAAGTTCTTTTTAAAATCATTCCATTCTTTGTCTGTCATAGTGGCACAATTATATATTTGTTCTCCTGACCATCCTGAATATTCTAAAAGCCCTCTTTCATATATATTTTCAACAATTTCATCAGAAGTCTCACCTAACCACTGTTTTTCATTTCCCCAATAATCTGTTTCAAAACAATATGTTTGTGATTTAACGTTACCCGATTTATTATATTCAGTTTTCAATGCTGATTTCCCATTCTCAGCATAATCTGTTCTTTCTTCAATTTTCCCTTTAGAATTATATTTTTCTATAGATTTTACATTTCCGTCTTTATCATAATAACGTATATATTGGATATTTCCGTTATCATAACAAACTACATCTCTATCTGCATATTCTACTGTATCACCGTGACCATTTTCAGTTTTAATTGTCGTAAAACTTTCTTCTTTTGTATTGGATAAATCACATTTTTCTATAGTATCAAATATTTCTAAAAATTTTTCTCTTGTTAAAACTATTTCTGTAGCGGAATTCGCCGGATTAGTAATTGTAACATTATCATCAGTGACTTTTTTTACTGAACAAGCATGCGGTGCTCCAAACCAAAATAATTGTCCATTTATATCTTGAGCCATTACAGCTTCATCTTTATTTGATGTTCCAAGCACAATATCTTTGCCCCCATTTTTTTGGAATTCATCCAGATATTTATTCATTTCAGTTTTATTATCAGCAGTTGTAGAAGTTTTACCGGTAAGATAATACCAAAGTTCTTTTTCCCAGCCGCCTTCTATTGATAATCTTTCTCCTTCTGTACCTTCACAATCTTGTTTTAATTTTTCTTGATCTTTTATATAACCGGGAGCATTTTCATCTACTTTAACTTTTCCGTTTATAATATCATCTAATACTTTTCTCATTGCAATTTCAAAAATCATCATATCTTTATCACCTTTGGAATATTGATCTGACCATTCTGCTTTTAATAGTTCGGAATATTTTACAACATAATCACCAACTCCGTTAAGATGAACTATAGTATATTCATCATGATATTCCAATGAATCTTTAATAGCTTGTCTTCCTGCTTCTGTATAACTTAATGAATTAAGTCCTGCTAATAACCAGCAATCACCTATACGCCCTTGCCTTGAATCATCAATTTGACCGTTTGTTTTCGAGGAAGAACACAATTCTGAGTTTTTAGCTGTTTCGTTAATTATATTTTCTAATTCAAAACATTCTGCTATCAATGTATTTATATCTTTACTTTCATTATAGACATTTAAATTAAAAATATTTTCATTGTTTTTATATTCTTGATTTTCAGCAGCTTTTTCATTTATTGTTGTATTATTTATGTTTTTTTCGCTAAAAACTCTTTCAATATTCATTAGTACTATCTCTCCTCTTTTCTTTATATTTAATAAAAAAATAATTTATATAAAATTGATATATTTAATATATGGTTATTAATAAAAATTAATATATATGATAAAAAATATTCCCATCCCTTCCCCCCCCCCTTAAAAAATTTGGTATAATAATTTCGGTTAATTACTAAAGGTAAAAAAATGGATTATATAATATACTTGATAGGTCTGATATTATTTATACTTCTTGTAATTTTAATAATAAAGGGTTTTGAATCTTTAAAATATCTGATACAAAACAGAAAATGTTTTAAGTATGCACTTTTTCCCAAGTTTCCCTTTAAGCTGAAAGAATTTTTAAAACTGCTTATTATAGTAATTTTATTCTTGTTAAATCTTCTTATAATTTACTTAATTTCTTTATTTATTTATGGAATATCTAATTCACAAGGATGTACAGTAGAATATAGATTGCATCTGCAGCATAAATTTGCATTGGGGACTTTAAACGAAGTGCTTAGGTTGGAAAATAAGGTTGAGGGTAAACAAGTTAAAGATTTTAAAAATGCAAATGAATTTGCAAATATGATAATCTCAAGAATGTATGTTGAGGATGATTATGTTTATAATATTAAATCCGATAAGTATAAATATAAGACGTTTACAACCGGTAAAATTAAAAAATATAATTTAACCGAATATAAAGATAAGCCGTTTGTTGTTGATGCCAGGGGAACAGCTTATATAGTATCAAAATTTGAGCAGGGGTGTAATAATGTTGATTTGGAAAACCATGAAAATTCAAGCTGTCTTATTGATGTGGAT
>CANROV010000052.1 GCA_947632315.1 Candidatus Gastranaerophilales bacterium | reverse complement strand
TTTGTTATTGCTGTATATATTTCATACAATAGTAATGTATAGCCTAAACTTAACAAACTATTAAATTTATCTGTTGGCGGCATTCTCGTTCTTTTATTAAAATAGAACTCGCTTCTTACCATTTGCCCCAGTCCTTTAAAATATATTTTAGAAGCATTACCTTCGTATCCTAACAATTGTTCTATATTTTTTGCTTCCTCAATTTTTCTTACATATCTTTTTAATTCTTCTATGATTTCTTCTACTTCTTTATTATCAAAATTTCTATTATATCGTCTTAAAACCACTTGTGAATTTTTAATTTTTCCTATTATGAATGTCTTTGCCAAGTTCAAACAGAATTTTTCATCATCGCTTCTTCTGAATTGTTCCCTTTGTCTTTCTATATTTATTGATGTTGTCGGCTCTAATCGACCATAAAATTTTCCTGTTGAAGATAACCAGCTTACGGGTATTTCTCTTTCCAATAATTCTGTTGCTACAGGAGAGGTTAAATGAGTATTTCCTATCAGCACAATATTATCAACTTTTTCAATTGATATTTCTTTTAAGGTTTCATTCGTCTTTTTTATTATCAGCCTATTATCCCTTATACTTATATTACTTCCTTCTTCAGTTAAATATAAACTGCTCATTTAACCTCCTTGCAACTTTTGATATTCAATTGTCAATGTTCGATTATTATTCTTAGTTCAATGCTTTTTTTAATATTTTCAATAAATCCGCATTTATTTCTTTATAAACATTCAAATCCTGCGGATTATAACCTAAATATTGCGCCGTCAGATTTATTATTGTTTCAATACTTTTGCGCCAGTTTATATTATACTTGGGTGCATTAATTGTATGCGCTAATTCATTGCGTTGTTTTTTCAACTCATCCAATTTATATAACTCTTTTTGAATCGGATATTTGGCAAATTCATCTTGTCTCAAAAAATATTCAAGTATCAGGCCTTCCAAATATGAGGTTAATTCTCGGTTATAATCAATTTTTTTATTTGTGCTGTCCGAGCTTTGCAGTTTGTTTTCCAAATGTTCTTTTATTTCAGGTAATTCATTTAATTTTTTTTCGTTAAGAAATCTGATACTTTCTTCTTCTTTTCGATTTTGGCACTGTTTTGTTTCAATTATATTAAATCCTTTTGATTTTAATATTTTATCAAGCAGAAAAGATACAAGGTTTTCTCTGATTATGCCGAGTTTTAGAACTGTTTGGAAATAATCTTCATTCATTTCTGATATTTTTGCACTCATAAAACATTCAATTGATTTTTCAAATAAATTTTTTGGTGAGTTATAATTATATTTTTTTAAATACTCTGATTTTTCCCATATTTTATATGCCTCATCAAAAGCACAATCAGAACGGTTTTTAGCAAAACTTACAAGTTCTTTAAATTCAATATTGTCAGCTAATTTCGGTAAAATCTTTTTTTCGGTTTTTAAAAATGATTCAACGGCAGAGTAATTACAGTCATTTATGAGTTTTTTGAGCGTTTTATATGCAAATGAATTTTTATAATAGTCAAGCGAATTTGTTCTGATTTCATTATCATATTTTGGGTTTGGAGCATAAAGTCCCATTGTTCTGTTTAATTGTCCCGTTATTGCAAATAATGATAATACCGATAATATAGCAGGCGTACCTGAGGTTAAATTTAAAAATCCGTCTAATTTATTTTCACGTATATGATTATTTATTTCTTCTATTTTTTCGGATATATTTTGGGCAATCTCTTTAAAATCTGTCGGATTTTTTATATCCGTATCTATTATTTCTAATTCTTCCGTCAGCGAAGAGTAATGTTCTTGTAAATTATTTTGATAAAAATTTTTTTTATAATCCTCAGTTAAAAAGAGATATGTTTTTTGAGGTTTCAAACGCTTTATCAACTGTTCAACTGCACCATTTTTATGCGGTTTTAAGTCATGTTTTCCTATAAATGATATTAAAATATTTCTACTCAATTTGAATTCCTCCCATACCCATTGAAGTTTTTGCACCGAGTCCCGAATATTGCGCATAATCAAACAGCATATTTGCTATATTAACTAACGGTTCAGGCCCTTTTATATATATTGAAAAATTGCCTTTGAATGATTTTATATTTATACTGTCAGTTGAATATTTTGCGGATTTTAAGTCATAACTGTCTAAATTAGTGTAATTAATAAGATGTTCAAGTGTTTCTTCGCTTTCAATACTGACATCTGTCGAAAATGCACACCATTTATTGTATAAAGAAACATATAAACTTTTTACATCGGGAAATATTTGATATTCATTATTTGATTTATAAGTTACAGGGGTTAGGGTTCTTATTTTTATTAGCCTTTTTACCTTTTCAGCAGAAAAATATTTATCTGAAATATCTTTATAGCTTAACTGTTTAGTTATTCCTTTTGAAATAATATCAAAAGTAATGTCATTATGATTAAGCGTTAATGTTTTTTCTTTTTTATTTAATATTTTTTTTGTTATATTTTCGTGAGCTTCTTCGGTCAAGGCGGATATTCGCCATATATAGCAATCATCTTCTTTGTTGTAAAAAACAAATTGACTATAAGGATTTAGTTGATTTTCATGCAGAAATTGCGCATAATCACTATCAATCAAAGACATTAAATACCCTTGAAACAGATTTCCGTACAAATTTTTGATTTCTTTATTCTGAGGTTTTATTTTTATATCAAGTCTTGTTATCATTGTTCTTCCATTTTTAAATTACATAGTCCTATGGGAATGTACTCGCCGTTGTCATTAATCATTTTTAAAGCGTGAGGAGAAACTTCTTTATCAAGTAACAAATGTTTATGAATTCTAAATTTTCTGTCAAATAATTCTTTTAGAGAATTTATTGCCGTTTGTTTATCCGGTGCAAGAGCATATACTATTGTTTTAGACCAAAAACCGCTTGCACCGCCTAAACACATATTACAATCTAATTTTTCATCATACTCATCATCTATCATATAACCAAATTCGGAGATATTTTTTCTGAATGCTTCCATAGCTTGAGCTTGCACTTCAACAAATAATTTTAATGCTTTTTCAATTTTTTCGATTGTAAAATATTTGTTTTTATTTTGTTCTTCATCAATTATTAATGACATTTCAACAGGTTTAAAAGCATTTAAGCATTCTAAAAACATTGGCATCGCATTAGGTTCTTTTTTATGAATCGGGTAGTCATATCTTTGAACCAAAATTAAATTTTCTCCGCCGAATTCTTTACTATCGGATATTCTTAAAGCTCTAAATATATTATTTGAAATAGTGCCGAAAACTTCTTCTTCTATTTTTTCTATTTTAATATCTCTGTTAAAGGAAGTAGAATATTTTGATTTATTATTTAAAATTTCATAAGCTAAAAGGGCAGTTCTTATTGCTCCTTTTACACTGCTAGAAGGAATATAAGGCAAGCCGTTCGGCCCTTTTATAAATGTTTTTATTTCATTAAGCTGTTTTTTAGGGTCTCTGTTATCTTTTAATGTTCCTGTTTTAAGCTGATATTTCCAAATATTTACGGTATCAATATTAATTCGTTTTTCGCTAAACCAGTTTACGAGGTTACCTCTATTCCCGTTATTTAAAAGGTATTCACTAAAATTATCAATCAAATTGTAACGTGATAAAAAATTTATTAATTTTTTTTCATCAACAACCTTAATAATTTTTTGTGCGGAATTATAATAATATTTTGTTTTATTTAAGGTTTCACCGCTCCCTATAAATATTGGAGTAAGCGGAGTTAAGGTTAATTTGTATTTTGAGTATTGGTTTTTTATATCTTTCATAAATTAATTCCTATTGTTAAGGCTTTTGCGTACTTAAAAACAGAATGATTTCCGTAATTTCCCACATCTTGAATTGAACCTGACGGCACAAAATCAAAACAAGAGCCTTCCTTAAACATTACTATACTTTTTCTTTTTAATATATTTTCGGCGTAATCAGGGGAATATACAAAACCGTTTCTTTTTATCAAGTTATAGTAACTGTTTTCAAACGAAGTTATTTCTGTTTCTTTTTCATCCGGAGAATATAAAGAAATAAGCATATTGTATTGATTATCCTGACTTTTAAGCATATTTATAAGTTCTTCTTCACTTTTCGTGAGATTTTCGGTTAACTCAATAGTTTCGTCAATTTCAAATTTACCGTAACCTGATGAGCGTTTTCCGCCAAGCCCGGAATATTGAAGAGACTCCAAAATATTTTCAAATTGTTCAATTATACTTTCATTTTCAAATTTTGCAATAAAATACAGTCCTGCATTTTCAATAAAAGTATATGTCCCGACGTGATAAATTCTGTTATTTTCATCATCATTTCTTAAAGATACTTTTGCACTGTCATTATAATAAGCATAATTATCGTAGTTAGAACAATCAAAAGTCCCCCCTGTTTTTAAGCAGTTTATATACTTTTTAAAATCTTTTATTTTAATAAATTCAAGTTTTTTAAATTTCTTTTTGTTTTTATAATCAGCTTCGTGCGAATTTTGTCTTTTAACAATCAAAGCAGGCTTTGGCAGATACATATCATCTTTATCATAAGGAAACAAAGAGGAAATAACAATTTTTCCATTGTTAAAATTTTCAATAAAGGAAGAGAAATTGCCTTTACCGAAAAGTTTTAAATATTCTAAACACAATGCCGAAAAAAACGTATCACTATGGCAATAACTTGAAACATTTTCAAGGCTTGTTCCTATCTTATGACTGCCAAAATGTACGGGAGTTACAAATTTTAACTTGTAAAGTTTATACAGCATAGTTTTCACTTTCTTTTAAAATATTTTCAACAGATGATGTATCAACTTTATTAACGCCTAAATTTTTTGCTTCCACTTTAAAATTAGAGAAATTAACTTTTCCGTAACCTCTTGACCCTGAACCGCCAATGTAGTCAAGCTGTAACAATTTAAATGCCTGAGCTAAAATTTCAAAATCAGTTTTAAGTTCTTGCGAATTTTCTAGATTATAAACCAATTTAAAAGCAAATTTAGCGCCGGCGGGTACTCTTTCCAATTGTCTTGGATTTGCAACAGCGTCTTTTCTGTTTATTGTATTTTCAAATTTTATTTCCGTATATAATAAATCGGTCGGTTTTTGTTTTAATTCTTGTGCATTTGTTAAAAACAAATCAAAGAATTGAAGTTTCGCTTCTCTCACGGGATTTGAAGCTCCAAATAAATCTTTTATTTTTTCATCATCATCATTATGAGCAGGTAGTATTCCGTTTTCATTATTGTTAGTTAAAAGTTTAGCAAGCAGAGTTCTCATTTTACCTTTTATACTTGAGCCCGGGATTATCGGCTGCCCTGTCAGAGGGTCAGTAATAACAATGCTATCCACTGCACCAATAGGAGCAAAATCATTTGATTTACCAATATGCATGCCTGATTTTAATTCCATATCGGATGTTATTATAATTTTATCTTCTATTGTTTTAATTCCTTTTGTCATTAGTCTTTTCCTCCATAAAATTTGTGGTATGCAACTATTGCTTCAATATATTTTGAAAAATCAATAAATTTTTTCTTACTGTTTCCTATATTATCTATTTCAGGAACAAGATTATCATATAAAACTTTAATCTTTTTTTCTCGTCCTGCCTGATAAGCGAGTTTTATTTTTAAATATTTTATTTCATTAACAGTTTCATCACTAAGAATTTCTCCTTCATCATTCATTTTATTTTGAATAAGATTTACTCCTGAGAGAAATTTTCTAATTTGAGAAGTAGTAATTTTAATTTCTTTTTTTGAAGGGTCATTTCTACTTGGTTCAGATAGTTTGTTAACAACAAAATTTTCCGCTTTTTTAACAATATCTTCCATTGTTAGTCCTCATTTCTATTTATATAAATTAATAAATCCAGTGCAGTTAAGAATGATTTTTTATCTTCTGTCGCCCATTTGTATAAATTTGTTCTTAACTTAGATATATTTGAGTCTAAAATAGTATTTTTACCCGAAGAAACAGGAAGCATTCTTGAAAGAGTGTAAGCGAATCTTGCAATATTAATTCCTTTTTCATCAGATGACAATAATTGTTTAAACTTATACATCATAGAGGTAGAAAATAAAATTTTATTTTGCTCATTTTCTTTAAAACAGCATAAAGAATTTAAAATATTAACTTTATTTACAGCTTTATCAATAAATTCATCCCAATGATAGGTATGATTGTTTTTCCCGTCCTTATCAAACCCAAATAATGAAATTGAATCTTTAGATTCGTTATCATATTTTTTAGCATAATCTTCAAGTTCGCCTGTTTGATAAGCTATTTGTGATATAGGGAAGTCAGAAGAAAATAGTCCGATACCTGCACTAAAAGTCAATTTTGAACACGTATATTTTTTAAAAGCATTTCTTAAATCGACAGCAAAATTAAAAACATCAATCCAAGCCCCGACAATAAAGACATCATCACCGCCGGAATATACAACAGCTAATTTCTTTTTTTCGTTTTTAACTCCGTCGATATAAAAATTATCTATATCATTATCAATGAAACTTTTAATATTACCTTCGCATATTTTATTAATATAGAACTTAAAAAACAAGCTCAATTGACGTGAAAGTGAAGCAATTCTTGAAATTGTAGAATATTTTTCGCTAAATCCCGAAATAAAAGCTAATCCCAAGTTATCGACATCACATCTTAAGGAAGCAAGACGTTTTATCCCTTTAGAATTATCTGTAAAGTCAGAAAAATCAGCAGGTTCATCTTTGTTTATTCTAAAATTATAATCACCTACAAAAAGATTAGTTGCATAATTTTCTCCCATATATCTTTGATTTTTTACATAATGTCTTTTTGCATTATCTATTTTTTTAAAAGATAAATATTTTTTATTGTCATCTAACGAAGGCAGATTAAGCGAATTTTCTATTTTATAATCGGTAACGGAAATAACCAAATTATCTGAAATTATGCTTTTCCCTGCTAAAAAGAGATTATAGCAATTTTCACAGACTTCTCCCAAGATTGAATCATATTCTTTTGTAGTTTTAGAAGAAGTATTGCAAATAGAACACTCTTTTTGAGATTTTAACTCTTCAGGTTTCAAAATTTGTTTTAACTGATTATTGTTATATCTTTTTTGTTTTTTCTCCGAGAGATTAAAAGAAATAGCTTTAAAAATATTTTTAGTGTTGATTAAATCATTACTGCTTGCTTCTTCATAAGCGAAAGCAATATACAAATCAATTCCGAATTCATCTAAGAACCATTGATTTATTTTATTTTCCGATTCTTTTATTATTTCTTTTACACAGAGAGTATTCGGAAGAAGCATATAGAAATGCCCGCCTCCTATATACAAAAGATTTGCTCTTGTTATTCCTGTTTTTTCACACAATTCATCTACAATATTTTCTAATAAAATTTCCAAATAAAAAGACCTGGCTCTTAGAGATTTTAAAGCTCCTTTTGATGAAATTGTATAAATAAAATCCTGTATTCCAGATATATCAGCAGATAACAGCATAAAATATTTTTCATCACGGTTTGGATTTATAAAAAGTTTTTCTTTTAAATCAGTAATATTATTTTCTTTGAAATAATTATACATACACTGAGCAATTGAAGCCGTAGTTTTTGAATGGTCAAATAACGATATATCGGCATTTTCTTTTAGGTTTGTACTGGAGGGAACATAAGTCATTGTTGACTCTAATAACTCAAGCAGGGAATTAACATTTAAATCTTTATTAAGTTTTTCATCAAGAATTATTTTTAAATTTTGGTATTTATCATTTGAAGCATAAATAGTTTCAGTCGGATAATTAATATCATTTTCGGGGTTTAAATCTCTTAAGGGATAATAATATTGTTTATCATCTTTGCCTGATTTAAAAGAACAAAAAATGCTTTTTAAAGCAATATCAGCCTGCCAGTCTAAATCTTGATTATCATCAGAAATGTTATCTCTTCTATCCATTGAGGAAGAAATATTATCAGCTTCATAAACAATAAACACGTCAGAATCAGAAGGAATTGTATCAAGTATTTCTTTAATCTTACCTGCGTGATGATATTTAACAGGCAATATAATGTCATCAACAAAACCTTTTTGAGCTAAAAAATCCGCACCAACTAACGAATGACTTTTTTTTACTCCCTCAGCACGCATTAATAATTTACCAATATCATGTAAAAGCGCACTATATACAATCTTATTTTCCATATATCCCTCACCCCAAAGGAAATTAAATTAAAATTTGTCCGATTAAAATCTTACCCGCACCATTAATCAGCATAAATTTCCACGAACAATTTTATTATATTAGATTATATTTTTGTTGTAAAGTCCTTTTCTCAGGTACTCAGCTAAATTCTGTATATCTAAACCATCAATACCCAAATATTTAAGGGAATATTGGCTTTCTTTAAAGAAATTTTTTCTGTGGAAAGCACCTGCTATTGTAATCATAGAATCAATAATGGGAGTAGGTACATTATAAGTAACACCTAAATCGTGGTAAATTTTACAACTTACAGGAACATCTTCCGTAAGATATCTGTGATGTATTGAGTTTGGCCCGGTATTACCTTCATTAGACGGTTCATTTAAAGGAAATACGACATTATCTTTTCCATTTTTATCTAAACCCATATATTCTTGGGTCAAAATACTTCTTCTTGAAAAAAACATTTCATATTTATATTCAGGACAACCAACTTTTAGTTGTTTAGCAAGAGCAATTTCTTCATTATAAAATTGATATTGAACTTCACAAATAGAAGGACATAAACCGTGTGAATACATAGAATAATTAGTTTTATCATGCCCGCCGAGAATAACACCCCAATTTTCCATGGTAGATACACCCAAAATAGTAGCAGGTACATGAATTACAGGATTTACATTAGCAAAATCTATATCTAAAATTGTGTTACCCTTAACAGTTCCGTCGCCCTGATGAACAGAATCAAGAGCAGGTAAATATTTTGCTGCTTTCATAAATTTATCAGTATCGCAATCAGGTAAAGCTGCACCTCTTAATGTAATAGCCCTGTATTTTAATCCTACATGAGGGAATCTGTAACCATTTATAATTTCAATTCTTGAACCAAACGGAGCAGAACTCCATCCTCCAATAATAACATTTTTATTACATCCTGATTCTCTCATCATCCTTCTAAGCAGTAAACTTCCAAAATTATCAGGGAATAACATAATTACTTGCCCATCCTCAAGATGAGGGATTAATTTTTTAAACATCATTTCATGCCTGAGAGCAACAGTACAGATACATATAATACCTGCATTTTTAACAACTTCTCCCATATTTGTTGAAATCAAATCAAGAAAAGCTTTACCTGAACGTTCAAATCCATCTCTGTTTCTTTGTAAACCATCAAGTAATATTCCTGTTTTTTCAAGTCCTTTTAATGAAGATTCATAATATTCTTCACTGCCATATAATCTTACATCCTTTGCACCGGCTAATTTACAATCCGCTGCAATAGTTTTACCAACAGCTCCGCTGCCTAGTACTGCAATTGGTTTCTCTTTTAAATAACTTAAATCCATTTATCGGGTATTTCCTCACTTATTTAATATATTTATCTAATATATCAGTATCAAATTTAGCTGTAATCATATTTTCGCCATTTTCATTCAGTACTTTTAAATTTTTAAATAATTCATTTATAACATTTTTTAATTCGGAGAAATCGGAACAAACAATGTCAAATTCTCCGAATCTTTGTCTTACATCATTTGTTTTTTCAACAATATCACCTGCGTTATAAGCTTTTGAAACAGCTAAAAATCTATTATCCGTTTTTAATTCTTCATAACCATATATTGCAGAAATTTTTCCGGGCTTTAAACAAGGTAAAATAATAGCAGCAGGCTTATTTATTTTTGCACTTTTAATTTTTTCTTTGTCTGATTCAGATATCTCACCTGTAAGGGCAAATTTAATTAATATATATGGTATGTCAATGCCGGTTATATATTTATATAAGACATCAAAATCATCACCGGGAAGTCGGATTCCCGGGTCATATAACCTTGCTGTATCCCTATCCATAAATGCTTGTATAAATACAGGTGAATTTTTCAAATCTATTGCTTTTATCATTTCTTTTATTTTTGAATCAGCAAATTCAATGTAGTCTTTTTCTAATTTAGAAGGGCAAATTGATGCAATACATAATTTATCAAAACCTTCTGATTTTTTTCCAAGATATCTGTCCTCTACTCTCAATAATACCGGCTCTCCATTTATTACAATATAGGCAATTTCTAAATCATTATTAGTACCCATATATTTTTCTATTATAGTTTCATTAGATTTACTATGGATTTTAGCGAAATTAATTGCTTCAATTAATTCATTATTGCTATTGCATACAGTTTGTCCTCTGGAGCCTCGGCTGTCAGCCGGTTTAACTATTACAGGCCAATTATTAAAGTTTGGATTTTTTAATATTTCTAATTCATCATAAGTATCAATAACATTAGCACCGTGGTTTATACAAAATAATTTAAAATTCTTTTTATTGGTCAAAATTTCATGTTGTTTTTTGTCACCGAAACAAAAATATCCCATTTTTTCACATAATTGTTGATATGGAATTTGAGTAACATCAAGATATGGAGCTATAACCCCGTCTATATTTTCTTTCCTGCATAATTCAGCAAGTGAATTTAAATCAAAAATATCATACATAAATTTATATTTTGCAATTTGTTTTGCAGGTGATTTTTCTAACGGCAGATAGTCTGTTACATAGGTTTCAATGCCAAGTTCATTAGCTTTTTGAACAAGTTTTATATGTTGATAACTACCACCCAGTATTAATAATTTTTTCCCTCTGAACAAAACTATTCCTTTTAAAGCACACGACTATATATTGTTTATTATCTTTCCCCCCCCCTGAAAATTCAATACTTTACAGGTTTATATTACAAAAAATTAATGTAGAAATAAAAGGTACCTGTGTTTTTAAAATTGTTTCAGGAAGTACTCAAATTCCTGCAATTAAAAGACCAATATGTATGTATTCACACTAACAATATTTATATAATAAATTATGATATAATAAGAGGAGGATTCATTATTAAAACTAATAGGGGATTGGATTAAACAAGTAAATGGAAATTAAAACAATAATATTTGATCTGGACGGAACGTTATTAAATACATTAGGAGACCTAAAAGAAGCAATAAATTATGCACTTACACAATATTCATATCCCGAAAGGACAGAAAAAGAAATAAAAAGTTTTATCGGAAACGGTATAAAAGCAGCTATTGAGAAAGCCGTTAATCAAAAAATTAGTGATGAAAAATTAACAAAAATTATCAATACATTTAAAGATTACTATAAGGAACATTCCTATGAACAAACAAAGCCTTATGACGGAATAAAAGAGGTATTAAAGCTATTAAAACAAAAAGGATATAAGCTGGGAGTAGTTTCAAACAAAGTGGATGAAGCTGTAAAACCGTTATGTAAATATTATTTTGAAGATTTAATAGATACAGCAATCGGAGAAGGTAAGGGAATAGAGAGAAAACCGAATCCGATGGGTGTTATGAAGGTAATAGAAGAACTAAACAGTAAACCGGAAGAATCAATATACATAGGTGATTCCGAAACAGATACAGAAACCGCAAAAAATGCAAAAATCCCATGTATAAGTGTATTATGGGGATACAGAGACAAAGAATTGTTAGAAAAAAGCGGAGCTAAAATATTTGCAGAGAAACCTGAGGAAATAATAAAAATAATTGAAAAAAAAATATATTTAAGCTAATATAAGCAAAGAAGCCGATGTGGCGAAATTGGTAGACGCATCAGACTCAAAATCTGACGCAGCTCACCCTGTGTGCCGGTTCGAGTCC
>CANROV010000051.1 GCA_947632315.1 Candidatus Gastranaerophilales bacterium | reverse complement strand
CACCAACTGCAGGACTGTTATTCAGTCCTCTTAATACTCCTAATACAGGTGTTTCTATCCCTTTAAAACTTTGTTCTGATTTATTTGTTTGAGTTAATTTATTTTGCTTATTCTTATTATTTATGTTTAATATATTTATCGGCTTTGCAATTCTGTTTATCATGGTATATTTTCCTGATACATAAAAATACGTAAAAAATTTATTTTGCTATTTTTTACATATTTTTTGTGTTTTTTATTCTAACAAAATAATATTTTAAATGTAACAAAATTACTTATTTTCTTTACAAAAATAATTAAATCATTAAAGTTTATAATTAATTTTCCGATTAATATAATATATCCAAAATAATTTAAGTTAACAAAAAGGGTAACAATGACTGACAATCAAAAAATTTTAAAAAATTCATTCGGGTTAAACATAGCAATCCCGCATAAAACGATTAAAGAAGTTCAAAAAGTAGCGAAACAAGAAATAGAGAATATTTCTTTAAATCCCTTTACTAATTATTTAAATGAAAATGAAAAAGTTTTCTCAGGTGAAGTAGCGGGAGAAATAAGAAAATATCAGGCTCAAATGTATGCTTTAGGTCAGATTATGCGTGAAGGTCAGCCTAAAAGTTCATTTAATATAAAAATATAAATTTTGGTCTATAGATGTAGTAATGGTCTTTTTTAAGTCTTGCCGTTGGCAAGACTTTTGTTATGCAATAGTAAAAACAAACTATATTATTTTTATTCTTTGGGAGGCAAAAGTTGAGTTATGATTCGCTTCACACTTAGCCCTTTCTCAAAATTTGCGTCTTGGATGAAGTAACACCTTTAAAGTTTAGACTAAATAGAATATGTTCATCCTTTAAACATAATTTACTCTCACACCTTCTGATCTGCCTGCCGTCGTTCGTTCGCCTTCGACTGTCCTCGCTGCGGCTTTCGCTAATCGAACTTCGTTCGCACGAAATTTCGCTTCTCGGATTTTACTGTTCGCCCCCCGCAACTCCGCCCTGCGGAAAATCCGCAAAAAAAAAGGTCGCTTATGCGACCACAGTCTTGTTATGGAGAAAAGGAGTGAAGGAAAATAAGTAATAAAGAAATTGACTATATTATTTTAATTCCCGAAAATTAGTATATATAACATATATATTTTTTATATATTAAATTTGTTAACATTATTTTTATACTATGAACTTTCTTTGAAAATCATCATTATTACTTGGGAAATGCAAGCATTTTTAATAAATTTAATCGAACTTCATTTTGATAATCATTTTTTATAAGATATTTTATATATGCATTTACCATATCATATTTATCTTCAGGGCTTACTTTAATTATAAAACTTTCAATTCCGCTTTTGCTTAATTTCTCGATATCTTCAATATCTAATTCGATATCGCACTTTTCCGCAGGCTGTTTTATAATTTCAAAGTTTAAAACATCTTCACTCATTCTATTTAAGGTTTCAATATCTCTTTGAATATCTGTTGTATATATATAATTCGGAGCTGTTTCTTCTTTAGAATATGTCAAACAATAATCAAAAGGAGGAATTACATCTTTAGAGTCCATTCGTACCGTTTTTACATAAGGATACTTATTTTTTACATATTCCGCTAATTTTTCATTATATATAATTGCATAAATATCAACATCTTTTGCCAGCATTAACACCATATTCATATATGTATCAATAAAATGTTTTTCTTCCAGCTTTGTATTATCAAATTCTAAAATTAATATTAGATTATTATCGGAAATATACTTAAAGTCATTTTCTATTCTTTCATAAGAATATATTTCAATAGATTGATTTCGGGCTGACCATATACAATACGGTATATTACCGATAAAACCTATTTTATTAATACTGTCATTAAATATTTCAGGTTTTTCTTCTTTTAAATTAATTATTCTTCTTATTATATAAAAAGATGTTAGTTCCATCGGGAAAATAATATTATACTTTTCCATACATTTTTCTCCGTACTGCATTGTAATGTTCATATGTTATTTTTTTTCTTATAATGTCTTGATATTCAGGCTTTATTAAATAATATATATAGCTTTCTATTAAATCTATATTGGTATAGTTTTTATTAATACTCCTGTTAATAATGGCATTGTTAATAACAAAATTTCTAAAACCTTTATCACGTAATTTTTTAAGCCTTGATAATGAAATAAAATCAATATTATCAGTACAAGAAGGATAAAATGATATATATGCATATAAAGGACATATAAATAAACCGTTTTCATTATAATTCATCTGCTCTTTGGCAATAAATTCACGATGGTAATCATACAATTTGCAATCACTTCCGCATATAGGATTTAACAATATATAAGCATGTTTTTTATATTTTATTGGCTCAGACTCAATATTGTTATTTAACCTGCCGTCTATCAATATATTTTTTCTATTTAATCCGTTTTTATTTACAATTTTAATTATTTCATATTTCGGAAAGTTTTTTCTTATATAATTTTCCAAAATATCCGAAGCAAGAGTGATATAATTTCCCTTCCTATGCGCCATATCTAAAACCATATTTGAATATGTGTCAGCTAAATGCTCCTTCTCTATAAAATTATTTTCAAATAATAAATTAACAGATAATTTATTTTGATAATAAAAATCAAAAGCCTGTTTTACAATCTTTATGGGAACATATTTTCTTGTGTTATTTATTCCCCATATTGAATAAGGAATAGTACCGTATGCCTGTGACAATATGTAATCATCATAAAAATAATCCGGATTTGAATTCTTAATTTCTATAAAAAACTTGTTAATATAAAAATTATTATATAAATTTGGCAATACAAAATAAAATTTTTTCTTTAAAATTCTTAAGAACATAATTTTATAATATCATATTAATTATTTGGACACAGCAATTTTATGAATTATAATTAAAAAATGATTAATATTGAATTAATAAATAAAATATTTAAAAATTCATACATTGAAATAAACACAAATCACAATGAAGCACTAAATGTTTTTGAAAATTATATTAATAAAAGCAAAAAATACATTCCTATTCTATTAAATTTTGATGCTCATTCGGATGTTTATATTAACTCAAAAATTTATAATGCCTCTATTGCAAATTGGGTTAATTTTTGTTTCAAAAGACACAAAATAACTGAATTATATTGGATTATGCCCGACTATATTTCTAAAAATCCTGAATATAAAAGAATATACGATTATTCAAAATTTACAAAAGGGCCTTTGATTAACCTTGAAAATAGTAATTCAGACTTCAACAACATTACTAAACAACAATTATTTTTCAATAACAAAACAAATGAATTAATAACACAAACAAAATTAAAACAAATAAATAAAAAGTGCAAACTGTTCAATATGCCTAATATTGAGAATAAGTTAACGGATTTAATTCCTGTTAACATTTATATTTTAACAATATCCGATTTAAATATTTTAAACGGGAAAGAAGTATTATTGAGTATAGATGCAGATTATTTCTGTAACTCAGGATTTGATACAATTGAAAGAATAAATAATAACAATATAACAGATGAAGAACTAAATAATGACATTAATTATTTTTTAAAAGAAATATATGAAAGTAAAATAAATCCCCTTGCAGTATCCCTGACGCATTCACCTATTTATATTCAAAAAAGACACAAAGAAAACATCCAAAACTTTTTTAATGCAATAAAAAATGCAGGAATTAATTAATTTGTTTATTCTATATCAATATAAAGTCTTTCATCATTTAATATTTTTTCAACATTCAAAATACTGTTTAAAATACCATCATCCATAAACTCCGAACTAATATATTCGGAATTCAAATTTACGGCAGGTGTAACATTAATATTTTTTATATTTTTAATATATTTAATATCATCCGCTAAAAGCCCAAGATTAAAATTTTTACCTTCTATAATAATTAATTTATTAGCATTTGTAGTTTCTTGATTATTATTACTTAAAAAACGCTTTAAATCAATTATTAAAAGGAATTCGCCTCTAATATTGATAAGTCCTTTTATAAAATCCTCCGTATAGGGAAGTTTGACAATATTAAATCTTTTTATTGATACCAATTCCTTTATATATTTTAAATCAATACAATAATTAAAATTATCAAGAGTAAATACAATATATTGATTTTCCAAAGTAGAATCAAACGAAAAATTATATGACGGAATATTTTCAAGCTGCATTTGATTTCTTAACTCTAAAATTTGTTTTGTTTTTTCATCTTGAGAAAATAATTCCAGATAGTTTACTTTATCAGAGTTCACGTCAATTTTTTCGGTAACGGAATCAATTTTATTAACATCAAGAATATTAATAGTCTGTGTTTCATTATTATGTATAAATGAAATAATTGAAGATTCCGAATTATACGGGATAGGCTGTATATTATTATCATCAATACTCAGAATACTCAAAACACTCTGAGCATATATAGCATAACAACTACCATTATTATTAACAATAATAAGCGGGTTATTAATAGAAAATTTTTCGGATGGTAATTTTAATAACGCACAAATATCTATGACCTTAATCATAATCCCTTTGTAATTACATATTCCGATAATACCTTCAGGTGCAGATGAAGATATTTCAAGCTCAGGCAGATTAATAACTTCTATAATATTATTTATATCTAAAGCAAATAGTTTTTGATGAAGTTGAAAAATGATAAATGTTTTATTATTGTTCATTTTAATTTTAACCTTTATAATAAAGTATACTATAAATTAATGATTATTAAATCCAAAAAACAGACTATAATTTTTTTATAAAGGAGAATTATATGGCAAATTTAGATGTAATAAACCAGCTTTCAAAGAAAAATATGAAAGACAGCATAACATATAGAATAACAATAATCTTAGTAATAATAATATTTGCATTTCTTTCAAATGAACAATATATAAAATTAAGTTTAATCACGGCAATAATAGTTTTAGTATTGGTAGAAATACAATACCAAATATCCAGAGCAGAACTTATAAAATCGATTAACAATTTTATGGATAAAGATTATAAAAAATATAGTAAATTATCTGATAAACTTGTTCAATCAAATGAAAAGCAGCAGCAAAACGCTCAAAAATATTCAAATTTACTTGAAAATGTAATACAAAATGTAAGATTATTCAAAAATACAATAATAAAATCAAAAGAGAAAACTCAAAATATAAGTTTAAAAATGCAAGAAACATATGACGATTCGGCCCAAGAAGCAAAAATGCTTGAAGAAAACTTATCTGCCATGCAAAATTTAAAGCATAAAATTCAAATAATAGCTGAATTGATAATAGAATTAACCGATTATGTTAAACAAATCGGTTCAACAGTTAGTATAGTTGAAAATATATCAGAACAAACAAACATGCTGGCATTAAATGCTGCGGTTGAAGCAGCAAGAGCAGGTGAATACGGAAAAGGATTTGCTGTTGTTGCCGGTGAAATCAGAAAGTTAGCTGATGAATCAAAACAAGCTACAAATAAAATTACCGCTTTAGTTTCAGAAATTGAACAAACAACATCCTCTACTATTATTGCAACAGAGGACGGGGCAAAAGAGGTCGAAAAAAGTAATAAATTCGTATCTGATATAAGTCAAAATATTACTGCTATTGTTAATAACATGAAAACTTTAAATTCAGATTTGAGTGAAATTTTAAACTTTTCTATTGAACATCAATCTATCAGTAATGACTTATCGGAAGATATTGACAATATGAAAAAAGGACTTTCTGAAGTATTAAAAACCGTTGAAGAATGCATTAACAATGTTAAAGACTTTTCTGACCATTCATCTAACGGCTTATAATAATTAATTAGGAAAAACAATGGAATATAATCCTGAAGAATTAATTGAAATACTAAATATATTTAAAGTTGAAAGTGATGAAATACTCCAAGAAATTAACGATTGTTTTCTTATTTTAGAAAAGAATTATGAAGATAAAGCATCATTAAAAAAACTATTACAGCTTCTTCATTCTTTAAAAGGTTCGGCAAGAATGCTGGGGTTTACTTCCATTCAAGATATTTCACACAAACTTGAAGATATTTTTTCCATGTATAAAAAAGATAATATTAATCTTCAAAACGATTTTCAATTATTTTATAATGCTTGTGATTTATTAAGTGAACTTGTTTATAAATCAGTTGAACAAAAAGCAAATATTTCCTCACCTCAAGTTACTGAATGTATTAATAATTTAAATGAAATCATATCTAATACGGAACATAAGGCAAACCACAGCAAAACAAATAAGCAAAAAAACGATGTAAAAATAAATGATGATTATGAAAACCTTATAGAAAATAATAATACTAATACACACAAAGACACAGTCAAAAATAATGATTTAGTCATTGAAAAAATGACTGATATAAAAGCCATAATATTAGAATTAATGTTTGTTCTCGAAAAACAAGATAATATAAAGCAAAATGATTTGCAGGAAATTATATTAGTTGTAATGGAGAATTTAAATCAATTAAAAGAAATTTTTGATAATACCGATTTTATAAATATATCAAACAAAATAGACATAATATTAAAATTATTAAGAATAAAGAATCCTGATATTTTTGAGACCTGCAAAAATAACGTGGATGAATTAAGAAATGATATTTACAATATATACCAAAATTTAAATGTAACCATAAAGAATATGCCCTCGGTTCAAGAAGAAGAACGTATATTATCCGAATTTGAACTTGAAAATATTATTCCGGATAAAAAACCTGATAATAATATTGAAGCTCCAAAAAGCAATAAAAGTGAATTTTTTGATTACATACTTAACAATTTAAGCAAAATTAAATTTGACTATAATTACATAAGAACATTAATTAATAAGCAGAATGAAATAATTTCTCATACCGAAAATGAAAAAATCAAAAATATATTATCTAAATGTTTAGATATACTAAATTATTTTAATAATAATAAATCGGTTGTAAATCATGATTGTTATTTAGTCCTGTTACAATGCATATATTGGGCAAAACGTTATTTTGATAATAAAGAAGAAAATTTATATAACTATGATTATCTTTATAACAGAGTAAGCGTAGTAGAAGAAATGTTAAAAATTGCCGAAATAAGCAAGCAGGAAACATTATCAATTCTTGACACTTCCTCGTCATCTAATGCTCTTATTAATACTACAGACCTTCAAAGCATAAGGAACAAATTAAATTCACTGGATGTACAAGAAATAAAAACATTAAGAGTAGATACCGATAAGCTTGATAATTTAATAGCTCAAACCGGTGAACTTTTAGTCAACGGAATAAAAACAAGAGAACACATTATAGAGCTTTCCAAAATTAATTATAAACTAATTCAATGGAGCGTTGTAAGTAAAAAAATAGTCAATTATATTAAGTATCTTGAAAAAAGAGGATTTTTTTCGGACTCCAATGACGATAATGCATTTTTGTTTTATAAAAAGATTCACAACTTTTTCAACGATAATATATACACAATAAACGAGATTCAAACCGATTTTGATAAACTGTTTAAAATAATATCAGAAGATGACAACCGGCTTCATCAAAATGTTATGGAAATAGAACATATAGCAAAAGGTATACGAGTATTACCGTTAGCGGCTATTTTTCATTCTTTCCATCGTATGATTAGAGATATTGCAAACGAAAATAATAAAAAAATTGATTTTATTATATCAGGAAGTGATACAACAGTAGATAAGAAAATAATAGAAGAAATCAAAATTCCGTTAGTTCATATACTAAGGAATTCAGTTTCTCACGGTATAGAACCACCCGAAGAGAGAATAAAGAATAATAAACCGGAAACAGGTGTAATAAAGCTGAGTGCCAAACATTTAGAAAACAATATAATTATAACAATAGAAGATGACGGATACGGAATAAATCTAGAGAAAGTAAAAAAGACAGCGGTTACAAAAGGACTTTTAACTCAAGAAGAAGTTGATGCCATGACTAATGAACAGCTTATGAAAATATTATTTATACCGGGTTTTTCTACCGAAGAAGCTGTAAATGAATTATCAGGACGAGGAATCGGGCTTGATGTTGTCAAAACGAAAATAAATAATTTAAATGGTGAAATACATATTGATTCTGTGCTTAATCAAGGCTGTAAAGTATCGATTAAATTACCTATTGCTATGTCTAACATAAAAACTTTTGTTATATTGGTAAACGGGTTTAAATATTCAATTCCTGTCAATGCTGTTAAAGTTATTAAACAGATTAAAAAATCAGATATTATAATAAAAAATAATGAAACTACAATTTTATTTGATAATCATTCAATTCCGATATTTTCAATATCAGAAATTTTTGGAGGAAAGATAAACTCTGACAATGAAAAGTCTTTTACAATTATTATTATTGAAAATCAGGACAGGCAAGCCGCATTTATCGTTGATAAATTATTAGGCGACCAGGAAGTATTTCATAAAAAACTTGTACAGCCGATATTAAAGATTAAAAACATATCAGGATTTACCACTCTTCCGACAGGAGAAATATGTCTTATTGTCAATCCCGTTGAACTTATGAGAAATACTGTTTTTAACAAAAATAACCATGCTTTTTTAAAACAATTAACTAATAATATTGATAAAAATAAAAAAATTATTATGTTAGGAACTGAAAATTTTCCAAGTAATATTAAAGAATGCCTGCAATCTGAAATAAACGACATAACCGAATTTAATAATATAAATTCTATATATGACTATTTAAAACAAAACAGCACTGATATTCTGATAATAAAAGTAAATAATAAAGAAACTGAAGAATATAATTTAATTAATTATATAAAGAATGATGAAAACTTGCATGAAATAAAAGTTATAGCACTTATTAACGAAGATAAAGCGGATTATAACGCTGATTTATATGTTAATATAAATAACTATAACGCAAAAGACATAATGGAATGGATACTTAATCAGTAACTAAAGCCGTTTCCGAATGAGAATTATTATCCTCCGAAGATTCTTTAACATAAGTATAACCAATAAGATTGGCTATTTTACAGCCCCACTCATCAATAATTTGTTCATAATCCTGATTAAAAGAAATAGGTTCACCAATATAAACTTTAATTTTACCTTTAAAAGGAATCCAGTTATAATTTTCACAGCCGGTAATACCAATAGGCAGAATATCAGTTTTCATTTGTTTAGCAATAACAGCAAAACCTTTATTTATTTTTTCGATTTTATGATTACGTCTAATTCCGCCTTGAGGGAATATCCCAAGCATCCATTTATTAGTTCTGAATACATTTAAAGCGGTTTTAATGGTAGAAACTTCAAGTTTTTCTCTGTTAACGGCAAAGCAGGCAAGACTATCCAAAAGAAATGCCAGAATTTTATTTTCAAAAAGCTCCTTTTTACCCATATATGCTATTGGTTTTTTAACCGCTTCACCTGCTAAAAATGGGTCTAAGTATGAGATATGGTTAGGAGCAATTATAAAATTCCTGTCTTTGGGTATATTTTCACTGCCTATATATTCTATTTTATAAAATAAAGGCAATAAAGTTTGAGGTACAAGCCAGCGCCCGAATTTTTGAAATCTGTACTTACCTTCCGTAAAATCAGAGACATCTCGTTTAGTATAATTTTTCTTTTTTTCTTCCATTCTCAACTCTTTCAATACCTTAAGCTTGAACGTATTCAAAACCGCCTAATTTACAGACGGTTTTGGCCCATTCATCAACAATTTCTTCCACGCTTTTTTGACATGATATTGGTTCACCTGCTTTTAACTGCATTGTCTTTTTTCCGTTTTCATTTTCTTTAACTATGATTGCAATAGGAAGAATATCAGTATTCATCTTTTTTGCAATAGATGCAAAACCTTTTGTTATATTTTCAAGTTTACCGGTATTGCTTCTTGTACCTTGCGGAAAAAGCCCCAAGTGCCAATTTGTTTTTTTTATTGATAATGCTGTTTTTATTGTTGAAACATCAACTTTATCTCTGTCAACAGCAAAAGCACCGCACCAATCCATTAAGAGCATAGACCAAAATGTTTCAAACAGCTGTTTTTTAGCCATATACGCAATTGTCAGTTTATATTGATTTGCAATAAAGAACGGGTCAAAGCCTGTAACATGGTTGCTTGCAACGATATATTTTTTGCTTCTGTCGATATTTTCTATACCTTCCGCTTTTATAATTTTGTATTTTGCTTTTATCATATTAATGATAACGGCATTACAAGCAATATATTGGAAGGTTCTTCTCCATATATTAAAACTTTTAGGTGTCTTTGTAGAAAATTTTGTTGTCATATTATCCTGATTTTGTCTAAATTCATAATGAATTATAACAAAAACATGAAAATATTATATAACCTCAGGTTTAAGATAAATATCACTAACTGTATAAACAGTTTTAACCGTACCTGCGGGAACTTTTGCATCTCTGCCCTTCATAAATAAAAATAACAGACAAAAAATACTTAAAACAATGGACAATACCATTTTATCTTCAGGTTCTTCGGTAATAACAGTTGAAAGCGGAATATAAGTACCATCAATTCCTTTAACATGGAAATCACTTATAGTAATCCTTGCAGATTGACCGATAAATGTCTTTTCCTCAAAATCAATACTTGCACCGACAGGAGAATTTGCTTTAATTAATACATGCCCTTTTTCATCCATAACATCCTGAACAACAACAAATGAAATATTGTCTCCTCTTTTTATAGATCTGGTATTAATTTCGGAATCATTCCTTATAACAACTGCTGTGTGTGCGGGTAATAATACTTTTCCGGGGACATTTGTTGTGGCAATATATGAAGGATATTCAAATTTTGCTTTATACTCTTTATTTTCGGTAAGAAATTGGTAAAGTGATTTATCTTTTTCCTGCGAAAATGACAAATGTGCAGGATAAAATCCAATCAAAGAGGCAATTAGCACGAGCGAAATAAGTTTTTTAATTTTCATAATTTTTTCTCCTTATATTTAAAATAAAATTAAGTATAGTTGTAATTAAAAGTCCCATAATTATTCCGACGGAAAATCTGGTAATATTACCTGTATTTATATGCAGCAAGTTGAGAATTATATCCGTAAAACAAACAAGCGTAAGCAAAATAAAAATTTTAAAATTAATTTTGATTTTATTAAATAACGCCAAGAAACAAGAAAAAGTAACGCTTATATAAACACCCAGACACCTTGCACAAAGTGAAACAGGGTAGCCTAAGAACCAAAAAGAGCGTTCGGGGTTTTGATGGCAAGAACAGGAAAAAAGGTAATTAAGCTTAGCACTAAGCTCATAGTTACCGTAATGTGAAAGAAAAGGGGTAGACAATGCTCCAAGCCAAAAGAATCCGCTATATAGTGCAAATAAAATTATTAAGGTATTTTTTATATACTTCAACTATTCGCTCCGTTTTTATGAACTCTCAGACTACATAATATTAGTATACTAAAAGGTCATCAATTTTGTAAATGCTTAAGAATAATCTTTGTACAACTATATAGGTGGTAGAAAAGTCTTAAAAAATACACCAAAATAGGTGGTATGAATAAGGATAAAAGCAGACATTTAAACTCATATAAAAAGCTGGGAATGAATATAAGAAATATTAGAACTAACAAAAAACTTTCTCAGGAAGAGTTAGCTTTTAGAATTTCAAGTGCCAGAAATTATATCGGTTGTATTGAACGAGGTGAAAAATTCCCCAGTCTTGCTATTTTAATGGATATTGCATCTGCTTTAAATTGTAAAGTTCAAGATTTGCTGCTCGATATATAGCCGTTGTAAACAGGATTAAAAATGTATAATTTACAATCTCCTTTCTTGTAGATTATTTACAGCACCAATTAAATACTAATTTAATCTAGTGTCGCACTTTACCGCCGACCTTCTTGAAATTTGCTGTCTTTCGGGGCTGTCACTTATACGG